>JAUNIV010000222.1 GCA_030523385.1 Bacteroidales bacterium
GACGTACCTTGCTCAGATACTTGCAGTTCGTATCGAGTGTATAGCCCAGAGTAAGCATATCCAGCTTCAGGTAATCACCGCGTTCCAAGAAATAGTCTGATACCACCGGATTGGCGTTGGCAGAAATGCGGTCGTTCTTGCCGTAAGCCTTCTTCAGCACATTACCCGTGAAGTTCTTTGTTCCGTAGTAGAAATCGTGGATATTGAAGATGTCGTAACCGAATGTGCCACGGAAGAACAGGCTCAAGTCAAACTGCTTGTAGCGGAAGTTGTGGGTCATGGAGCCGGTAAACTTAGGCAGACCGTTACCTACTATCTGGCGGTCGTCATCTGATGCCTGCGAAGCCTTGATGATGTCACCGTCGCGGTCATACACCAGCCAGTCGCCGTTGCTGTCGATACCGGCATACTTCCACATGTAGAAGTTACCCAGGCGTTGGCCCTTTTCGATGCGTTGCAAGTTGTAGAAAGGATAAGGATCTTCCGTGCCACACACGTTGTAGAAGTCCTGACCCACATACTGGGAGTTGCTGAAGTCCACAAACTCATTGTTCATCGTAGAACCTACCACGCTCACCGTGTAGTCGAAGTCTTTGGTGTGGACGGCATTCCAGTTGATGTCGAACTCAAAACCGGTGTTCTTCATCGTACCCACATTGACAAATGTCTCGTCGAACAGGTAGGGAGGAACAGATACCTTGTAGCTACCCAACAGGTCTTGCTGGCGACGGTTGAAGTAGTTCAGCGAACCATACACGCGATTGTCGAACAAAGCGAAGTCCACACCTACGTTCCAGTTCTTTCCTTTTTCCCACTTCAAATCGGGATTTACGTTCTTAGAGGGTCCCCATACTTGGAAGTAACGGCCGTTGTACACATAGTAACCATATCCGGTCATAGTGTTCAGTGAGTTGTAGCTGCCGAAGTCCTGGTTACCGGTCACACCGAAGTCGGCACGCAGCTTCAGGTCGCTCAGCCATTTGAATCCTTTCATAAACGGTTCTTCAGAAATACGCCATCCGGCAGACACGGCGGGGAAGTTACCCCACTTGTTGTTGGCACCAAACTTAGATGAACCTTCGTGGCGGAGAGAAGCGGTCAGCAAATACTTGCCATCGAAATCGTAGCTCACACGGCCGAAGAAAGCAATCAGCTTGGAGTCGTTCTTGTAGCTTCCCATGCCCACTTCGCCTTCGTCTTTGGCAAACTCACCGGTACCCAGGTTATCAGAACCCAAACCGTCATTGGGGAAGTCCTTATTAGAAGCACTCATGCCCGAGTACTGAGAGTACTGGTAAGAGTAACCCAGCATCACCTTTATATTATGTTGCTTGATGCTTGTCTGATAGTTGGCCAGCCATTCCAAGATGTGCTGACGTTCTTTGGCATAGTCGCGTGAAGCCTCGCCTTCGCGTCCGGCGTTGATGGCCTGCGTGCTGGTAGAGGGACGGAACCAACTGTTGAAGTTGTCATACTGGTGGTCGGCAAAGGTGATTTGCGTAGTCAGCGACTGGTGCGAACTCTTGTCTTTGAGCAACAGCGGGAAGAGGTTCAGCTTGGCGGTGGCATCCCAATCCAGCAACTTGGTTTCACCCTTGCTTTCTTCTATCTTCAGGGCTTCCAACGGGTTGTAGCCTACACCTGTCCTTGGAAGTTGTAATACTTGGAGGAATCGTCCGGATCCATGAAGGGAGTGGTGGGGTTGGCTTCGATGGCATTGCGGAAAGCATTCCAGTCCGAATTGTTTCTGTAGGCGATACGCGGAGCCACATTAACATTGAAAGAGAACAGCCCGCTCGATGTAGTGTGGTTGATAGAGGCACGTGCACCATATTCTTCACGTCCCGAACGGATGTCGATACCTTTGGCATCGCGGTAGTCGGCACTCACGCGGTAGTTGCTCTTTTCGTTACCGCCGCTCAGCGTCAGCGTGTGTTGCATGGTGAAGCCTGTGCGGCTCACAGCGTCCAGCCAGTCTTCGTTGGCACCCAAGTCAACGCCCGTGCCGCCCGAACCCAAGCGCAGGTCGCGATATTCCTGTGCGCTGAGCATGTCCAGTTCCTTCATCATCACGTCGAAAGCAAACGTGCCGCTATAAGAGGTGTGCATGGCTCCGTCTTTCTGTCCTTTCTTGGTAGTGATAAGGATAACACCGTTTGAACCGCGCGTACCATAGATAGCCGAAGCTGCACCGTCTTTCAGGATGTCGAAGCTGGCAATGTCGTTGGCATTGAGGTTGGTCAGGTTTCCGCCTGGCACACCGTCAATCACGATGAGCGGTCCCACACCAGCCGAACGCGATGACACACCGCGAATCTGTATGCTGGCCTGGTTGTTGGGGTCGCCCGCACCGGTATTGGTGATGGATACGCCCGGCACCTTGCCCTGAATCATCATCGAGGGGTCCACGCTGCTGATGCTCAAAAAGTCTTTCTCAGACACATGGGAGATGGCCGAAGTCAGCTCCTTCTTGTCCATCGTACCGTAACCGATGACCACCACCTCGGCCAGCTGTTCGGCATCTTCTTTCATTACGATGTTGATTTGCGTACGTCCGTTCACGGGCACTTCCTGCGATTTATAGCCAACGGAAGTCACCTCCAACACGGCATCGGAGTTCACGTTTTCCAGCACGAAGTTACCGTCGAAGTCGGTAATCGTACCGCGCGTAGTACCTTTGATTTTAATATTAGCGCCGATAAGGCCTTCTTGAGTAGCGGCATCGGTCACTGTGCCTTTCACATTTAAGGTTTGCGCTGAAGAGGGCAAAGCAAATGCCCAAAGTGCGCACAGCAAAAGTAGGAAATGAAGTTTGTCGATTCTTCTTCTCATAGTTTTGACATTTAAAGTTTAACAATTAGAATTAACTGGACGCAAAGTTAAACGAGAAGAAAAAGACCGAAAAGGAGTTAATGGGATTTTAAGGTAGATAAAAACCGTAACACACTGTGCTGCAAGAAGAAAGAGAAAAGGAAGAGAAGAAGAATTAAGGTTCGTTCAACGGAAAACAGCCCCCGATTAAGGTTTCGGAATACGCATGATACAAGCCTCGAAATCCTCCTGCGGCACCAATGCCTTGGCTTTCACCTTGCTCTTATACACATAAATGGTGTTGAGCGACAGATTGAGGTAACGGGCTATCTGCGCCGTGTCTTCTATGCCCAGCCGCATCAAGGCAAAGATGCGCACCTCGGTGGGCAATGCTCCGGCGGCATTGAAGCCCACGTGGTGTTCGACAGGGAAAAGACGGTTGTACTCGTCAATGAAGTTGGGAAACAGTTTGAGGAAAGCCTGGTCGAAGACAGAAGCCATCCGTTCGCGCTCGCGCTTGACATTCATGCCGGCCAGGATGGAAGGCAGGTCGGCATATTGCTTGGCCTTGAGCTTGCGTTCGAAGAGTTTGCATTTCTCCTCCACATTGTTCACAAAGTCCGAATCGCTGTAGAGCGACTGTATGATATACTGGTCTTTGATTTCGTTGGCTTCCTTCAATTGCCTGTTCACCGTAGAGAGGGCAGCATTGGCTTCGTTCAGCTCGTGGGCCTTCTGCTCTATCTCCTTATAAGCATCCGCCGTCTCCTGCCTTGCCTCTTGCAGCTTGATGTTGCGCCTCTTCAGGCTGCGCAACATCATGGCCAGCAGGAAGAGCGACACAGCCGTCATCACGGCAATGGTCAGCGTGAAGTTGCGCTGGCGGTTCGCCCAGTTGTAGCGCTGGTTCTCTATCATGGGCAGCAGGTTGTTTATTTCGATCTTGCGCAGGGGGGTGTTGAAGAAGTTGGCATCGTCTTCTGCCAGATGAATGTAGCGGAACGCACGGTCCAAGTCGCCTTTTTCATACATGTGGGCAGCCAATGCCTTGGCAGCCGATGTTTCGCGCGTGTTGGAACGTATGTCCGAAATGGCCGAAAGCGCCATGTAGTAAATAGAGGCTTCGCGGTCGCCCTGCTTCTCGGCCTCCTCTCCCATGATGCAATACTGGATGGCCTGCTCGTGCACGGAAAGGCTATACTTGTCCAGCAGTTGCCTACGTGTCTCCATGATTTTTTCAGAAGGGATTTCATCGGCTTTCAGCATATCTTCGGTGCGGCTGCGGGTGATGCTGTCCTTGCAGAGGGCGGCATTTTCCAATATCAGTTCGCGGCAGACCTTGCGCCTTTCCTCATACTTCTGCAAGAGTTGGTCCGTGCCCATGGCAAAGTTGATGAGGTTCTGGTAGAAATACACGCACATGGTGTAGTATTCCACCAAATCATCGGGCGGCAACCCTTCCGTAGAGAAGCCGTTCACCACTTCCATGGCTTCCTTGAAGAAACCCACGGAGGTGTAACATTGCAGCAGATTGCATTTGGCCTTGGCTATGGAAACGGCATCCTTTATATACTGTGCAGCGTCCAACGAACGAAGGGCGTAAACGTAGGCAGAATCATACTGATAATACTTATATTCATTAAAGAGTTGGTCGCTGAAGATAAAATGCTGCTTCATGTCGGCCGAGAGGCGAAGCCCCTCTTTCAAAGCCTCTAACTTCCGCTCCTTTTCGGCCATGTAAATGTCCCGCTGTCCTATCTCTCGGTCCAGAATCCTCAAGACAGAATCAACGTTCAATGCACCTCCCCTGCCCCATGCCGCAGACGAACAGCACACCAGTAACAGGAGGGAGAAAACACATTGTTTCATACGAAAATTTTTATGCCGTTTTTGGTTATAACGGCTGTTTTTACTT
>JAUNIV010000223.1 GCA_030523385.1 Bacteroidales bacterium
GCTTAGCAGAATCCAGCACGTCATTTTGTATCATCTGTGCACTTAGATGTTCGTCATAAGCATGCCTGTCTTCAGGAGTCATCAAATAATACTTTAATTTTTCTCTTGCTTCATGAAGACCGGGAGCAGTGGTATCGGATTTAATCGTACCGTCTTTCAAGTATTTCACCCATTCTTCCAGAGGGGTCGTTGCCAGTTTGTTGAACTCGTTCACTCGGATTAAGATGTATTCCGGAAATATTTCGGAAGGCATACGCGTAACGATGGCTCCTTTTTCTTTCGTGTTGATTTGGAGTCTGTCATTGGTATGTACACCTATGAACTGGTTTTGCCCGTGATACAGGTAGTCGCTTCCACGGCCAATGTCGAAATAAAGGATACTGATAGAATATACCTTTTTGACTTGATAATATCTGTTGCCTAATGATATGTGTTCGGTGATGGCTTTGGCTACTCCATATAATATACGTTCCAGGTAATACAGCTCCCGTGTGTTCTGTATCTCGATGATGATTATTTCATCTTTATCGTTTTTGGCTTTGATATCGACCCTGTTGAATTTGTCATCGGCTGTCTGTTGGTTGCCTTCACTCTCCAGTATTTCCACGATTCTTATCTTTTCGTTTAGGAATACGGTGAGGAAACCTTCCAGCACATCGAAATTGGCTTTCTGCCTGAGCAGACGTTTGATGGCCCAATCGAAACGTATGTATCTGTCTTGCAATTCTTCTTTCATCGGATTGGCTTTATTAGTCTTATGTCTTGCAAATGTAAAAGTTTTCGGGCAAAATGACAAGGAAACATTATTTCTTTTTTACCCCTTTACGCATCGGCAAGAATCTTAATTGTTTTTATTCGTTTATTTCCTCGCTTTTTACTAAGTTTGCACGTTTTTAATAAAATAGTAGAAGAAAAAGAACGTATGAATTACATGAAAAGTGCCTGTTGCACCCTGTTTTCACTCCTCTTTACGTTGAGTGTGTCGTCCGGATGCAAGGAAAAGGACATGTCTATGAAGATGAACGAACCCCGTAATATCAAAGGGGTGGTAAGCTATAAACGTACATTCGGCGATTTGAATGATACTCACCTGGCTGTGGCGCGTAAAATCGGTATTCGCCCGTTGGCTTCGCGTGAAGCGGCACAAGAACTGGGTGGCAAATTGGTGCAGATAGCGCCGTGCGAGCGTTATGATATGGACTCGCTTACTCATTCCATTCCCTTTTTGGTGCCTCGTGCCAGTGCTTTGCTTGATACCATCGGTGCTAATTTCCTTGATTCGTTGACGTGTAAAGGATTGAATCCCAATCTCGTCATCGTTACTTCCGTGTTGCGTACACAAGATGATGTGAAGCGCTTGCGCCGTACCAATGGTAATGCTTCTGCCAATTCTGCACATGCATACGCCACTACGTTCGATATCAGTTACCGTCGTTTCACGAAGGTGGAAGACCCCGATGGGCGTCCTATGCAGGATGTGAGTGCTGATACGCTGAAGCTTGTCTTATCCGAAGTATTGCGCGACCTTCGCAAGGCGGAACGTTGCTACATCAAGTATGAATTGAAGCAAGGCTGCTTCCATATCACGGCCCGATGAGATATTTCATTTATATGGCCTATGACGGCACTAACTATCACGGATGGCAGGTGCAACCCAATGGAAACAGCGTGCAGGCCGAACTGATGTGTGCGCTTTCCACCTTCCTGCGAAGTGAAACCGAAGTGGTGGGTGCAGGGCGTACCGATGCCGGTGTGCATGCCCGTCTGATGGTGGCGCATTTTGACCACGATGCCCTCTTGGATTGTACGCTGTTGACCGATAAGCTGAACCGCTTGCTTCCGCCCGACATTTCTGTGTATCAGGTACGCCTTGTGCACCCCGATGCACATGCCCGTTTTGATGCCACTTACCGCACGTATCAGTATCATGTCAGTTTGCGCAAAGACCCTTTCGGCAGACATTATGCCTGGCGTCTTTTCCATACATTGGATTTCGAGCGGATGAATGAAGCCGCCCGTACCTTATTTGATTATACGGACTTTACCAGTTTCAGCAAACTGCATACGGATGTGAAAACAAATAATTGCCGCATCATGCATGCCGAATGGACCCGGAAGAGTGAAACGGAGTGGGTGTTTACCATTCGTGCCGACCGCTTTTTGCGCAACATGGTTCGCGCCATAGTAGGTACTTTGGTCGAGGTAGGGAGAGGGAAGCTGACGATAGAAGGCTTCAGGAAGGTGATAGAACAGAAGAATCGGTGTAGCGCAGGCAGTTCGGTGCCCGGTCATGCGCTGTTTTTGGTAGATGTGGGTTATCCCGAAGATTTATTTGAGTAATATTCTTTGGTTTCAGTAATGAATATTACTTTTTAAATGCATATATCTTCATAGGCCAACGAAGATATATGCATAGGTTTACGCATATATCTTCGTTGGCTCACGCATATATCTTCGTCCGAAAAGTCGGATATTTATATTTCTTCAGCTTTCAGCGGGCTGTTTCGTATGATGTTCCATACTTCTTCTTCTGTACCGCTGAAAGGTCCCGATGCTTCCAGTTTCAATGTGGACATGGCAGCGGCAAAGCATCCGGCCTCTTCGTAAGAAGTTCCTTTGTTGCGCATATACAGGTAGCCCGTCATGTAGGTGTCGCCGCATCCTGTAGCATCTATTACCTCTTTGGGGGGATATGCCGGAATCTTGTAGAAATGTTTTTGGGTGTAGATGATAGAACCTAAGCTTCCTAAGGTGATAAGGACTTCTTTCACTCCCCAGTCTGCCAGTTGCAAGGCAGCCAGTTTAGGATCCTGGTATCCGGTCAGCACTTCCATCTCGTGTTCGTTCACTTTCAGTATGTCTATGTATTTCAGCGCTTCCACCTTTTCTGTCCAGTCCACCGGATAGACCTGCTCTCCTCTGACTTCGCGCAGGTAGCCTTGGGCATCCACAGCCAAGATTCCTTTAGAGGAGAGATATTTAACGACTTCCAGTGAAAAATCATCAGCCAGCAAGCTTCCTAAATGAAATATGTGGGCATTGATGTTTTTCAGACTTTCCACGGTAAAGGGGTCGGCTTTGGCCAAAACCCTTTGGCTCCGGTTGTTTTGATTCTCTCCATACGTATTCTCGAAATAGACAGTACGGTGACTGGGGATAACGGTAACTCTGATTCCTTTGGCCCGTATGTCATCCACAGCCTTAAACTCGCTGGGAGCTAATGCCGTAACCAGTTGGTAATGTTCCATATCTTTCAGATGGCTGATGCCATGTGAGAAATAATATGACGTACCTCCCGGCATGTAGGTTGTTTTTTTAGGCGTTACTATCTTGTCTAATGTAATATGGCCTATACAACAAATATCGTTCATCATTCTAATTTTTCTTTAATGGGCGCAAAGCTACAAAAAAAACCACAAAAAGCATGGGAGTTTTCAAAAGAAGGTGTAACTTTGGCACAAAATATCTTAATCTCTACCATGAGAGATGCAATTTAACAAAGAAATTAGAATGGAAAAAATGAATGTAAAACCGGCAACCGGTAAATTGGGCGTCCTTTGTGTTGGGTTGGGCGCCGTAACTTCTACTTTTATGACAGGTGTGCTGATGGCTCGTAAGGGGCTGGCCAAACCTGTGGGTTCTATGACGCAATATGACAAAATGCGTGTAGGGCGCGGAGAAAATAAAAAGTATTTGCATTATGGCGAAATCGTTCCGTTGGCGAACTTGAACGACATCGTTTTCGGAGCATGGGATGTATATCCGGCAAATGCTTACGAATCGGCTGTTAATGCAGAGGTATTGAGAGAGAAAGACATCAATCCTGTGAAAGATGAATTGGAAAAGATTGTCCCCATGAAAGCTGCTTTCGACCGTAATTATGCCAGCCGTCTGGATGGTGATAACGTGAAGCAGTGTAAGAACCGTTGGGACATGATGGAACAGGTGCGTGAGGATATCCGCAATTTCAAGGCTGCCAACAACTGCGACCGTATCGTGGTGCTTTGGGCTGCTTCTACGGAAATCTATGTGCCCGTAGATGAAAATGTGCATGGCACTTTGGCTGCTTTGGAACAGGCTATGAAGGATGATGACAAGGTACACATTGCTCCGTCCATGTGTTATGCATACGCTGCTTTGGCTGAAGGATGTCCTTTCATTATGGGTGCTCCCAATACTACGGTGGATATTCCTGCCATGTGGGAACTGGCCGAAAAGACTAAGATGCCTATTGCCGGAAAAGACTTCAAGACCGGACAGACTTTGGTGAAATCAGGTTTTGCTCCTATCATCGGTACCCGTTGTTTAGGTCTGAGCGGATGGTTCTCTACCAACATCCTGGGCAATCGTGACGGATTGGTACTGGATGAACCTGCCAACTTCCACACTAAAGAAGTTAGTAAGTTATCTACGTTGGAATCTATTTTGGTGCCCGAAGAACAGCCTGACCTCTATACGGATTATTATCACAAAGTGCGCATCAACTACTATCCGCCTCGCAATGACAACAAGGAAGGTTGGGACAATATTGATATTTTCGGTTGGATGGGCTATCCGATGCAAATCAAAATCAACTTCCTGTGTCGCGACTCTATATTGGCTGCTCCCCTGTGTTTGGACCTTGTGCTGCTGAGCGATTTGGCTGCCCGTGCAGGTCGTTATGGCATCCAGAGATTCTTGAGTTTCTTCCTCAAGAGCCCGATGCACGA
>JAUNIV010000224.1 GCA_030523385.1 Bacteroidales bacterium
TGTCATTGAAGAAATTGGTATCTTGCTCCGTAAAAGTAAGCAGGAAGTTTTCTCCCTGCACAATAGATACTTGCTGCGGAAGATAGGTGCCTTCCGAAGCACGGAGCAGTTTCAGGATAATGACATTGTAGGTATCGCGTTCTTCTATTTTTGTCAGATGCCCGGAGTTCAGAATGTCTTGCATGGTAAGGAAGTCGATATGAAAATATTGGCAGACATTTTGAACCACTTCGGTATTCTGAAGCCCGTGTATTTGTATCCAACTGACGGCATCTTTCCGCAAGAACGGAACAAGGTCGTCAATGTCTTTTCCGTTTTGTTTGCATACACTTTCTGCATTGTAGTTATAGAGATGCAGGTGGGTAGGCGTGTTGCTGGCACCCCTATAGTCCAGTTGTTCGGTCAATAAATTATTCTCTTCCATCGTTTCTCTGCATGATTGGTTTCGGTTCTAAAATTGTTTCTTGATGTAATAACAAGCAACATAATTATTCATCCAAAAAACGTTTCAAATCATAGTACATGGAGCGCGTAGCATCTTTTCCATCTTTCTCCGAAAGAAAATCAAATCCACACTTCTGATAGAACCCAACTGCATTTTGATAAGCATCAACAGTTATGAAACGACAGCCTGTACGATTTCCATGAGTAAACATAAACTTTATAAAACGGATGATGTCTCTTCCCAGTCCTTGTCCGGCATACTCTTCAGATATAGCCAGTCTTCCTATTTTAACGGCTGGATAATGCTTTCTACGTTTGGCATTAGCCACCCGACGACTCAATCTATTCCAAATAGAACGCTGTTCAGGATCAAATGTTATCTTGTCATTCAGCAGACTAAAATAAGCAACAGTCTTCTTACAAGATAAATCTTCAAGTAAATAAGTGACAGCCATTAAGTCTGCCAGATATTTTCGAGAATCATCAAACAAAAAACCGTTTAAGTCATTGTCTTTGCACTTAAACGGTTTTATTTCAGTATCTACCTTTAACGGTACGAAATCATAATTATCAAGAACCATTGTCACAAAGCAAATGAAGCGATGGCCTTGAACTTCTCAAAAACCTTCTTTGCAGCTTCCTTCTCCTCTTTACTTTCAGGTTTAAGATTTGCCATCTTATCCGCAAAGCGTTTAGCATCTTTACCAGTTATCACCGGAGTTTCCTTAATCGGTCTAGCCATAGCATTTACATAATTAATAATAATGCAAATGTAGAAAAAAAGTTTGATATGGAAGCTATATTCCCGTCTTTATTTCTTCGCTCTTCGGCACAGCCATCTGCATCAGTTCTTCCAACGAACCATTGAAAACATTCAAATCCACCTTTTCTTTAATGCCGGGCAATGTACCTACGTCTGTGTGCTGCCAAAACTTCCAACTGCCCTGATATTCCACCGAATCTACATAATAATGGGCTATCCAGTAGGGATAGGAATTGAATACGGAATCGTTCAGATAACGGGTCTTGTATTTGTAGGAAGTATAAAGAATGGGCTTTACCTTGTAATGCTTCTCTACCTTATCCAGCCAGATTTTCAAGTCGCGACGCAACACACGTTCATCATCGGGACGTTTCTCTATATCAAGCACAGGAGGCAGGTCGCCTTCTTCCAACTTCACCGAACGGATAAAGAAATCGGCTTGACGGGAAGCATCTGTCTTAGGATTATAGAAATGATAAGCACCCCGAACAAAGCCATACACTTTGGCCGAATCGAAGTTTGCCTGAAACACCTTATCGCTATAATCTCCACCCTCCGAAGCTTTCATAAAGATAAAACGGATAGGGAATTGTCCTTGACGAGTCTGCGAAAGCATCTGCCAATTCACAATGCCTTGATGATGGGAAATATCTATGCCATGCACTTTGAAGCCCGAAGGCATACAGATGCCATAGCCTTTGAATCCGTAACAAGGCTTCCAACGGTAAGAATAAGGACGAATGAAAAAGTAGAAAAAGGCACTTAGGAAAGCAACGGCAAACAATCCCATCAATACATAATAGGCCCAACCGGGAAAAGAACGTTCTTTTGCCACCTTTTTCTTGCCCTTGCGGACGCGCTTGCTTCCGGCAGCAGACTTTGCCGACTGAGATTTTCCGGACGAAGGCTTTCGTTTCTTCTTTTCCACCTGCACAGGGGGTTGTTTGCTCATGTTGTATAAAAGTAGTCATAATAAAGGCGGACTGGATTCGCCCGAACATACCGGCTATGCCGATGGGTTCGGGCGAAAGCATTCCGCCCCTACGGTAATGGTTTATATCATTAAATACAATTTACTTGGCTTGTTCCAGTTGCAAAGTCTTGGTAGGCTGGTCGCAAACTTCAGTCGGGCCAAAGTACTGGATGGGACCCGGATAAACATAAGCTGTTTCCTTAGCCCACATCTCACGATTGGCAGCAAATGCCTTGAAAGGAGCACCGTCCAGTCTTACCAATGCCTTCTGGATTACCGGTTTCATTTCGCCGTGACGACGTTCCATGTTCATCATCATGGTGATGGGCACACCGCCTGCAATCCATTCTTCGGCAGGAGCCGTGGTGTTGCGAACGGATGACATGTATCCGGTCTTACCGTTGGCTATCAGCAAGGATGCTGTGTAACCCAATGAATAGCAGTAGTCAGCATCGAAGTTCGACGGAGCAGCGCAACGTCCTTCGTAGCCGAAGAAGTGGTGCTGAGCAGCAAACTTACCAACATACTTGCCTTCTTCCTTCCACTGTGCCAACTTCTTGCCTACCATTTCGGAAAGCAGCTTTTCGGTTTCGATGAGTGACACCTGTACGTTTCCGTGCGGGTCGCGGTCCAATGTCAGCTGACGAGCCACGCCTTCGGGCAGACTGGCATAGATAGCCGAATTTTCGGGAGAAAGCTTGCGGATGATGTAGTCACGCTGTGCAGACTTCTTGATTTGTGCAAACTCTTCGGAATTGGCAGCCAGGAAGTCGTTCAGCTCGGCAATCAGTCTCTTCATGGCAGGGATAAATTCTACCAGACCTTCGGGGATAAGCACCGTACCGAAGTTGTTTCCGGCGGCAGCACGGTCGGCCACGGCCTGAGCGATGTAAGTCACTACGTCATCCAATGACATGTCCTTAGCTTCCACTTCTTCAGAGATGATACATACGTTGGGCTGAACCTGCAAAGCACATTCCAGTGCAATGTGTGAAGCCGAACGTCCCATCAACTTGATGAAGTGCCAGTACTTGCGTGCTGAGTTACAGTCGCGCTGGATGTTACCGATTACTTCAGAGTAAGTCTTGCAAGCAGTGTCGAATCCGAAAGAAGTTTCAATCATCTCGTTCTTCAAGTCGCCGTCGATGGTCTTGGGGCAACCGATTACCTGTACGCCATAGTTCTTGGCAGCATAATATTCGGCCAGCACGCATGCGTTGGTATTGGAGTCATCGCCACCGATGATAACCAGCGCCTTGATGCCCAATTCCTGGATGATTTCATAACCCTTTTCAAACTGTTCTACCTTTTCCAGCTTGGTACGACCGGAACCGATAATATCGAATCCGCCTGTGTTGCGGTATTCGTCGATGATGTCAGCAGTCAGCTCCATGTAGTTATGGTCAACCAAACCGCCGGGGCCCAAGATGAAACCATACAGCTTGCTGTCCTTATTCAAGGCCTTGATACCATCAAACAAGCCGGAGATGACGTTGTGGCCGCCGGGGGCTTGTCCGCCGGACAGAATCACACCTACGTTGATAGCAGGGAAGCTGACAGCTTCGCCTTCTACGAACTGAATCAACGGCATGCCGTAAGTGTTAGGAAACAATTCCTTGATGGCTTCTTGGTCGGCAACAGACTGTGTGGGTTCGCCTTCCTTTACTTTCACTGCGCCTTTCAACGCTTTAGGGAGTTTGGGCTGATAAGCAGCTCTCGCAATTTGTAATGCGCTTTTAGTCATATTTCTTTATTATTATAAGGTGTATTAATCTCGTTCGGATTTTCTCACCTGCAAATTTCGTTCTTTTTTCGGAAATATGAAAACGTATCAAATAAAAATATTACCTTTACCGCGAATTTAGATTTTTAATATAAACTTAAAACATTACGATTATGGCAAGCAGAAGAGCTTTAAAGAAAAAAATAACCTACATAGCAGGCGAATTATTCATGGCAAGTCTGATAGAAGGAGTGGACCGCGAAACAGTAATCAACGCCGTACACAATGTACTCGCCCTGTTGCCGCGCATCAGCCACACCGAACCGGGCAACGTGAAAGGCTTCTACAAGAAACTGAAGGAAGATTTGGAGAAAGAAGTCACTGTGGTGGCCGACGAGGTGGCCAAAACGGCAAAAGCATAAGGCAGCGTGGGAGCAAAGAAAGCAATTTGCAGTTTCATCTACTACAAGGTGCTGGGCTGGAAGTCCGTCATGTCCTTTCCGGACTATGACAAGTACATCGTCTGCGTAGCACCGCACACCACCAACTGGGATTTGTTCATGGGCAAACTGTTCTATGGGGCTGTGGGTCGAGAGGCCGGTTTTATGATGAAGAAGGATTGGTTTTTCTGGCCGCTCGGTCCTATATTCCGATGGATGGGCGGCATCCCTATAGACAGAAGCCGAAGGACTTCTACCGTGGAGCAGACTATCCGCATCGCGCGCGAAAGCAGCAAGTTTCACTTAGCGGTAATCATAAATCCTACAAACAACACCGTAAGCGGAAGGGTAATCAAAAGA
>JAUNIV010000225.1 GCA_030523385.1 Bacteroidales bacterium
TAATCTTGTTATACCTTATATAAATGGATAAATATGAACAAAGAACTGCTACATAAATATTTCGATGGGAATGCCAGCGAAAAGGAAGAAATCCGGATAGTGGAATGGATAAAGAGCAGCGAAGAGAACAAAGAACTGTTTCTGAAGGAACGCCTGCTGTATGACACGGTGTTGTTTGCCGAAAGTGCAAACATCCGCCGGAAGCCGAAAGGACATCTGCTTCTTTATCCGGTAGTGGCCATAGCCGCCATGCTGACGCTTGTCTTTGTGATGGACTTGCCGCACATGCACAAGCCTAAGCCGAAACCTGCCCCACAAAGCGAGTGGCTGAAAGAAACGGAACAAAAGTTGAAGGAACTGCAAAAAGAATATCCGTTCCGGTATGAAGTGAATCAGGAAAATAACAGCATAGAGATAAAGGAAACTTCTATGCTTATGTATTCGGGCGGACACATGGGTCCGCCCCTACGGTGAAGAATCAAAGCACTTCTTCCAATTTCTGTAACAAGGCTTCGCCTTCCAATCCCACTGCCAGAATCACTCCATCAGGATCAATCAGGAAGCTCATCGGAATCCAGCGGATGGCATAAAGCACAGCGGCATCCGACTTCCAGTCTTTCAGGTCGGAAACGTGCGTCCATGTCAGTCCGTCTTTCTCTATGGCAGCTAACCACGGATCGCGCTGACGGTCTAATGAAACGCCCAAGATGGTAAAGTTCTTATCCTTGAACTTGTTCCATGCTGCCACGATGTTCGGATTCTCCTTACGGCAGTCGGGACACCAAGAAGCCCAAAAGTCTATCAGCACATACTTGCCCCGCAGACTGGAGAGCGATACCGGATTGCCATCCACATCGGGCAAAGTAAAGTCGGGAGCCACTGCACCCACCTGCACATTCTCCATCCGGCGGATGAAATCATCTATCTGATTGACATACATGGTTCCGTCCAACGAGGGGTCAAACTTAGCACGAATGGCTTTCATCTCCTCCAAATTCAGTTGCCAGGCAAAATCTTTCACCACAAAATAGGCACTCACGGCAGAAGCCGGATGGGCAGTCACCAGGCTGTCTATGCTATATCCTTTCTGTCGGGTGAGCGATGCATTGCGTGCATAGATGTCATTGGCAGCCGAACCGGTGACAGTGAGTTCCTTTGCCTCTTCGTTCATCCGGAGCTGCATCTTGTCGTTATCGAGGAAGAATACCAACGGGCGTTTGCTGTCCTTAAACGTGGTCAGCCCGTAAGCCAAAGGCTCGCTGCACACTCCTTCAAAGCGGAAATGTCCGTCGGTAATCACTGCCGAGTCGGCATCTATAAACGTCTTGTCCTGATACTTCTTCAGATAAACCATCCCTTCCTTTACATCCGATATTTCTCCGTCCAGGACGTAACCTTTCTTTTCTTCACTGCAAGCAAGCACGGAAGCTACCAGCGCACCTGCCCATAGCACATTTGCAAATCTTTTCATCATAGTCTTATTTACAATTATTTATGGCCCAAAAGTATATATTCCACTGCAATTTTGCAAACTCTTTTGCTTCTTAATTTGGATATTCAACCTATCCGAATTACCTTTGTCGCCTAAACTAACCATGAAATTCTACGAAATGAAGAAACTCTTATTGATGAGCGCCTTGCTGCTGTCGGCGGTAAGCCTCAACGCACAGACTTCCCCGGCCTACGAGGAAGCGCCCAATCCTGTTGCCACAAATCCCGCGTTGTGGTCGAAAGTAAAAAACGCCCAAGTAAGTTGGGGAAGCACGGACATCCGTTATAAGAAGGAAGAGCCGGCTCCCATACAAGGCATACAGAAAAGCATTAGCCTCACGGCATGGAAGGGCGAAAAGGTATCGGCACAGTTGGTGGTATGGACTCCGGAGGTGCTGGAAGACCTGACGGTCATTGTCAGCGACCTGACTTCGGGCAACTCACAAATCAGCAAAGACCGGATACGCACCGGATTCGTGCGCTACGTCATGACCGACGAACTCAACAAAGACGGACAGGGAGCCTGCGGCTATCGCAACAGTGCCGACTTTGATTCTACCTTAGTGGCCGACCCGATAGACCACCTCACCCCCGCCATCACCCTGCCTGCACAGACTTCGCAAGGAAGCTGGCTCAGCATACGCATACCGCAAGAGGCATCGGCAGGAAGATACACAGGAACCATCACCGTAAAGGCCAACGGACAGGTGTTGTCCGAACTGAAACTGAACGTGCAGGTAAAGAACCGCACCTTGCCTGCGCCCACCGAATGGGCTTTCCACCTGGACTTATGGCAGAATCCTTACGCCGTAGCCCGTTATCATCAAGTAGAACCGTTCAGCCAGGCACACTTCGACCTGATGCGCCCGCTGATGAAACTCTA
This sequence comes from Bacteroidales bacterium, assembly GCA_030523385.1. Lineage (GTDB taxonomy): Bacteria > Bacteroidota > Bacteroidia > Bacteroidales > Bacteroidaceae > Phocaeicola. The sequence goes on from JAUNIV010000225.1 coordinate 2,375, forward strand.
TGCCGACGCAGGCGGCAAGGTCATCACCACCTCCATCATGCACAAGCCCTGGAACGGACAGACGTATGACCCGTTTGAAAGCATGGTGACGTGGCTGAAGAAAGCTGACGGAAGTTGGTATTTTGACTACACGGTGTTCGACAAGTGGGTGGAATTTATGATGAGCGTGGGCGTAAAGAAAGAGATAGCCTGCTACTCCATGGTGCCCTGGCGACTTTCTTTCCAATATCTGGACCAAGCCAGCAACTCGTTCAAGTTCTTAGAAGCCAAGCCGGGCGAGGCTGCCTACGAAGAGTTCTGGATGACCATGCTGAAGTCTTTCGCCGCCCATCTGAAGGAAAAAGGCTGGTTCGACATCACCCACATAGCCATGGACGAACGTCCGATGAAAGACATGCTGGAAACTCTGAAGGTGATACGCAAGGCCGATAAGGACTTCAAGGTGTCATTGGCCGGTACATACCACGAAGAACTGGTAGGTGAACTGGATGACTATTGCATCACGATAGCCGAGAAGTTCCCGGCCGAAACCATCCGCGCACGCCGCGAAGCCGGAAAGGTGACCACCTATTATACTTGCTGCACCGAGCCGCGCCCGAACACATTTACATTCAGCGAACCTGCCGAAGCCGAATGGCTGGGATGGCACAGCGCCAAGGAGAACTTAGACGGTTATCTGCGTTGGGCACTGAACAGTTGGGTAAAGAATCCGTTGCAAGACAGCCGTTTCACGGCATGGGCAGCCGGTGACACCTACCTCATATACCCCGATGCACGCACCTCTATCCGCATGGAGCGGCTCACGGAAGGAGCACAAGCATTTGAGAAGGTACGCATCCTGCGCCAAGAGTTCGAACAGAAAGGGAACCGCAGTGCACTGAAAAGTATAGATAAGGTATTGCAGTTGTTTGATGAAATGAAGTTGGGAGAAATCCCTGCTGCCGAAGCAGTGAACAAGGCAAAGAAAGTCATCAATCAGTTCTGACAAGAATGTCTATCTGTGATTAATCGAGCAGGAGGAAGTTTTTCTTCCTCTTACTCGATTGAATCATGACTACTGTATATTGCCAATAATCGGTTTCCTTCGTTCAAAGCCTCAACCAAACTATCCGGCATTATATTAAAATCATAACATTTATCTGCGGCCATCTGATTCAAATAACTTATAACTTGATTGTTTTTGTTCGACGTGCAAGGTATTACTACATCATATATTGACATGTGTTCTGCAAATTTCTTCGCTTTGTGCATACCATTTGCAGGATTCAATGCAACCACGTATGTCCCTTCATCCGAATAATCAGTAACCTCCATAAAACAGATACCGTTTGACAGTTCAACAGGGTTATTAAGCAAATGCATACCTCTTGTAAGTTTTCCTCGCTGTTCCGCAGCAAGGAAATCTATTTTGGCAGAGGCATGAATAGATCCCTTTTCAAATTTCAGCAGACGTTTACCTATTAAATTCCCATTATAATCGATTCGATAGATAGTGTCAGAAGGAGAACAGTAATAAGATATTCCATTATCATTTTTTCGGAAAACATTATCCGTTGCCCAACCACCAACATAACCATCAGGATATGGCAACATATAGCTTAATGGATTTAACCCGGAATCAGTCACACAAAGTTGACAATTAGTTTCTTCTGATGGCTCAAGGTTAAATAATACCTTGCTGTTTTCTAAGAGAGCGAATCCTCTGCTGTCAAACGGAACATTTTGGCAGCCAGCATAATCTCCCCTATGGCTATATTTCAGCAACTTCCGCCGGGATATATCCAATATATACACATATTCAGAACTTACCTCCACATCCCAAGGAGCGACATATTCTCCGGGGCCATTTCCCCGTTTCCCATAAGATGCCACCGGCTTTCCGTTGTGATCAAATGAAACAACCCTACGACTACTATATGTATCGACAATGAAATATTTGCCAAATGCATCTATTATTTGATTAATATCTGCAAACATCGTATTGTCATCCTCTTGCAATATCACAAAATCTGTCGTGGATGCATCACCATCCAATAGTTTCGAGTTACTATATTCTGTTGATATAAAAAGGGTGTCAACCGCAGGAAATTCGGAAGAAGAAATATCATTCCGAGATGCCTGTTTCATTCTATTAGTACACGCAGTTGCCAATATTAGAATCGCGATTATAAATAGGCAAATTTTATTTCTGTTAGAGAAAACCATTTAATCAAGATTTAATGATAATCCGTTTCTATACATTTCGGATATCCATATTTAACAATACAAAAGTAATAGAAAATATGATTTGATACCGTGAAAAAAGAAGTATGAAACCATTCT
>JAUNIV010000226.1 GCA_030523385.1 Bacteroidales bacterium
TGTTTATTTTTAATATTGGAATCAGAGAGCCAACTACTGATTCGCATTATTTATATAATTTGAAAAAATGATTCTCTTGCCGTCTATCTTTACGTGCACTTTGCCTGTCTCTTCCAGTAGGTGTACGAAAGGTGTGATTTCGGAATAACGGTCCACGTGACAACCGAAGAGTACATCCTTTGTGTCTTTATCGGCATAGACCACTTCCATGTCATACCAGCGTGACAGGATAGTCATAATGTCTTCCAGCCGTTGGTCCTTGAAATATATTTTTCCTTTGGTCCATGAAGTGTAGAATGCGGTATCTACCGTGCGTATTTCTATTCCGTCTGTTCCGGGTGTTAATGAAGCCTGTTGAGAGGGAACCAGCAGGCAGCTTTCTCCGTGGTCGCTCTTCACCTTTACCGATCCGCTTACCAGTGTAGTCTGGTACTCCTCTTGGGGATAGGCAGAGACATTGAATGTGGTTCCCAATACTTCCACCTGCATTCCGTTTACTTGCACCGTGAATGGCTGTCCGGTTTTGGCTACTTCGAAGAAAGCTTCTCCTTCCAGTTCCACTTCGCGTTTCCCTTCTCCAAAGTTCACAGGAAAACGAAGGCTGGTCATGGCATTGAGATGCACTTTGGTTCCATCGCTCAGTAGCAGGTTGTATTCTCCTCCGTGCGGAGTCTCCACCTTATTATATATAGGAGCATCTGATATTCCGTTCTGTAGTTCGTCGGTGCGATAGTCCAATAGTGTGGAGTCTATCCGCACCCGATTGCCATTGGTCTGTTCCAGCATTTCATCGGTATGACTGTCTAAATAGATGGTTTGTCCGTTGTCCAGTGTCAGTGTGGCGCGCGGACTTCCGGGTTGTATGTCTTGCGCCGTGATTGCATTTCTTTCGGGAAATAGGGTGGGAGAGATAAATCGGATAAATGCACCCGCCAGAATTATAGGCAACATGATAGCGGCCGCATAGCTCAGCAGGCGTGTACGCATACTCCGGCGTTGGTTTGTGTGTATGCGCTTCTCTACTTTCTTCCATCCTTCGGCGGGGTCGAACAAGCGGCTTCGTTGCGCTTGCTTGCGCAGATGCTCCTCGCTGCATATCTTTTGGAACAATGCTTCGTGTTCCGGTGAACCCTTTCGCCATTCAGACAGCTTGGCGTCTTCTTCTGTCGTCAGCTCGCCCGATACATACTTGGCTATCAGCCCGGCTATGTAAAAATCTTGCTTTATCATATTTTGACTTGTTTTTATTCTCTTTTGGAATAAAACAGGCGAGTGCAAAATATGGGTGAATCGAAAAAGCGTTTTTTCTCGAAAAGTCCAATGTATTTCCTTTTTAAATCAAGAAAATGATCAAATAATAGTATTCTTTCAGATATGTCCGCAGTTTCTTATAGGCTATTTTCTTCAGTGTATGTACGGTCTCGGTTGATACATTGAGTTGTTCGGCTATCTCTGTGTTTTTCTTCCCTTCCAATGATAGCTGCATGATGGCTTTCATCTGGTCCGGAAGTTTGTCTATGGCTTCGGTAAGCACCCGGTAGGTTTCTTCCTCTATCACGGTATCGTGAAAGAAATCCTCTTTCTCCTTTTCCGTTACTTTCTGTATGTATTCGGATACCACTTTTGAGTGTTCCAGTTCGTTCAGTGCTTTGTTTCGCACACTGGTGTATAGGAAAGCTTTTACTTGGTGCAGATAAGAGAAGTCGTTTCTGATTTGCCATAGTTTGGCAAAAGTATCTTGCACGATGTCGGCAGATGCATCCTTGTCTTCCATGTATCGGTCGGCAAACAAGCAGAGGGCCACATAATATTGGTTGAAAATATCACGAAACCCCTGCTCGTCAAGTTTGATACAGACTGATGTATGACCTTCTATAATCACTTCCGCTTTTGGTTTTCTACAAATGTGCGGCAAATATATCAAATTTTGTCTAAAAGACAATACTTTGATTATTAAAATATTATTTCAAATCGACTACAGTGATGCCTGCTCCTCCGAATTGCACATGCTCATCCTGATAATGCGCCACTCCGGGCACTCCTGCCAAATAGTCGCGTATCAGTGTGCGCAGGATACCGCTTCCTGTGCCGTGCAAAATGCGCACCCGGCTTACTCCTAACAGGATAGCATCGTCTATGAAATAGGTGACAGCCTGTATGGCTTCGTCGCCACGCATGCCGCGCACATCTATGTCTTGCCGGAAGTTGAGCTTCTTTTCGTAAACCCTGTCTTGCGTTTCGCTGCTCACGAAGGTACTTTTGGCTATGGGCTTTTGCTGAGCCTGCGGTGGTGTGGCACGTTCCAGCCTGTCCAGTTTCACGTTTGTCTTGAGCATGCCAAACATTACCACGGCGTTCTTTCCGCTCACCTCCAATACTTCGCCCACACTGCTCTGCCCTTTGATGCGCACCGTTGTTCCTGCTCCTATGGGTTGTTCTTTGGGGAGCTGAAGCGTAGGAGGAGCGGTTTTCCCTTTTTCTTTCTTTTCTTTTTTCCGTTCCTGCTTTTCGCGCAGCTTTTCCATCTTGCGGGCTATCTTTTCTTCCATGCTCTGCTTTTCGGCAGCTTCCAGTTCGGCTTTGAAGTCGGCCAGTTCCTGACGTGCCGTGCGGGTGCGTTCCTTGTCGGCTTGTGCTTCTTTGATAGTGCGTATGGTGTTTTCTATACGGGCGTTCGATTCCTGCAACAACCGCTCTGCCTCTTCCTTTGCCTTACGCAAGATTTCCTTACGGTTCTTTTCCAGTTCCTGTATTTCAGTCTCGTATCGGGCTATGGTGTCCTCCATCTGCTTCTCGCGTTTGCGTATGTTCTGCCGTTTGGTCTCCCAATAACGCTTGTCGCGCACAATGTCTTGCAGGTATTTGTCGGCATTGATGTATTCGCTGCCCACTATCTCCGAAGCATCGGCTATCACCTCTTCGGGCAAACCAATCTTACGGGCTATCTCTACGGCAAAGGAGCTTCCCGGATTTCCTATTTGCAACTGGAAGAGCGCTTGCATCAGATGTCGGTCATACAGCATGGCTCCGTTCACCACCCCTTCGTGGTCTTCGGCAAAGTGCTTCAAGTTCTGGTAGTGCGTGGTGATGACGCCGAATGTGCGCTTCTCGTTGAATCGTTTCAGCACCGCTTCGGCTATGGCTCCGCCAATCTGTGGTTCTGTTCCTCCACCAAACTCGTCGATGAGGATGAGGCTGCGTTCGTTGCAGTTCTTCATCATGATTTTCATGTTCGTAAGGTGCGATGAATAGGTACTCAGGTCGTCTTCTATGCTCTGTTCGTCACCTATATCTATAAAGATGCTGCCGAACAGTCCGGCATGGCTTCGCTCGTGCATAGGCACAGGCATGCCACATTGCAGCATGTATTGCAGCAATCCTACCGTTTTCAGGCAGACCGACTTGCCGCCGGCGTTAGGGCCGGAGATGATAAGAATGCGTTGAGTAGGGCTTAGTTCGATGTCCAATGGCACCACCTTCTTGTTGTGTTTTGCCAGCGAGAGATACAGTAACGGGTGTATGGCCGTAGTCCAGTCTAATATCTGCTTGTCTTCCAACGACGGTTTGGTGGCTTGCGTCTGGATGGCAAACAAAGCTTTGGCACGGATGAAGTCTATTTCTGCCAAAAATTCGTAAGACTGTAGTATAGCGGGCACTTGCGGGCGCACAACGGAGGAGAACTCCGTGAGGATGCGGATGATTTCGCGTCGTTCTTCACCCTCCAGTTCGCGTATGCGGTTGTTGGCTTCCACCACTTCGGCAGGTTCGATGAATACCGTGCGTCCTGTGGCCGATTCATCGTGCACGATGCCTTTTATCTTCCGTTTCAGTCCCGGAGCTACCGGAATGACCAGTCGTCCGTCGCGCATGGTGGGTGTCACATCTTTGTCCACATATCCTTCGGCCTGTGCGTTTCGCAAGATGGAGTTCAGGCTGCGCGATATGCTTCCCGTAGTAGATGCCAGTTCGCGCCGTATGCGCAACAGTTCGGCCGAAGCATTGTCTTTTATTTTCCCGAACTTATCGAGTATGCCGTCTATGCGTGTGATAAGCTGCGGAAACACCATGATGTCTCCTGCCAGCTTTTGCAGGGCAGGGTAGGGCGAGGCAGGGGTATCTTCTGTCTCATCGTCCGATGTGCGTGTGAGGAACCGCACGATGTCTCGTATGGTTTCCAACGAGCGGCGCAAGTCGAACAGCTCTTGTTCGTCCAAATACATACCTTCTACGCGGATACGCTTCAGCGACGGGCGTACATCAAAGAAGTATTGGTCCGGAAATCCGTCTTCCTCCCGGATGATTCTCACGAACTCCATGGTCTGTTCCAACCATTCATCTATTTCTTTGTATTGCTCTGAAAATTCCATTCCGTCCACCCGTTCCTTTCCCAACGTGCTCAAGCATTTTCCTTTCAGCAAGTGGCGTATGGAGTCAAAACCTATTTTCTGTTCAAAATTCTGCGGATATATCATTATTACTATAAAATTCTTCGGTTTTCATTGTTAGTTATTCGCATGCAAAAATACGATTAGAAAATTTTATGGCAAAAAAACGGGCAAACTATTTGCACATTTGAAATAAAGTCGTACCTTTGCACCGCTTTCAACGGAAAGCACTTCTTGAAAAAGAAGTTTGGAGAGGTGGCAGAGTGGTCGATTGCGGCGGTCTTGAAAACCGTTGAAGGTA
>JAUNIV010000227.1 GCA_030523385.1 Bacteroidales bacterium
CCCGGTTGTTGGACGACGTGGTGATTGTCGGCGAGAAAGCCCGACCGATTGTAGAGCAGAAAGCAGGCAAACTGATATTCAATGTGGAAAACAGCATCAATGCCCAAGGTTCGAATGCCTTTGAGGTGTTGAGGCAGACTCCGGGCGTGACAATAGACGACGGGACGAAAACCATCACCCTCAATGGACGGGGGAATATCCTTGTCATGCTGAACGGCAAGCAGACCTACATGCAGCAGGCAGAAGTGGTGGACCTGCTGAAATCCACACCTTCGTCCGGTATCCGGCATATAGAAGTCATGTCCAATGCCACCGCACAGTATGATGCGGCAGGGAGTGGTGGAATACTCAACATCGTATTGAAGAAAGAGCGTGCCGCCGGCTACAACATGACGCTGAATACCGGACTTTCCTACTGGATGAATCTGAAACACAATACTGAGTTCTCCTTCAATTATAACCATAACAAGATGAACCTGTATGGCAATTACAGCCATGCTTTCGGACACACAGGACTATTCTATGGCAGTACGCGCAAGCAGTCGGGCAAAGAATTTCGTGCGCACTCCGATGACACGGACAAACGGAACATCATGGCAGCGTCTTTGGGATTGGATTATGAACTGTCTGCTCACCATCGAGTTGGCATCCAGGCATCGGGCAATTTCTTGTTTGGACCCGGCTGGATCAGAACCTTCAATGACGTATATGAGGATGATAGGTTTCTCTATTCCGCTTACTCCGAAAGCAACTACGACCGTCAGGTGGCCAACAGATACAACCTCAATGCCAATTACTGTTACGAATTGCCCGAAGAGCGTTCGCTTACTGTCGATTTGGACTATGGCTGGTTTTGCGGAGATTCCAGAATCAGCCAACCCAATACCTATTATTCTCCGGAGGGCAAGGTGGATTCCGTGTTGAATTATGCTTCTTCGGGTAATCGGGACATCCATCTCTATGCCCTTACTGCGGGTTACAGGCAGAAGTTGTGGAGAGGTGAGTTGCTTACAGGAGCCAAATATTCTCATGTCACCTCCGGGAATGCCTACAACTTGTTCGATACAACACGGGGAGATGCTGTTATCGACAAAGAAGCCTCCAATGACTTTCATTATACGGAAGCTATTCTTGCGGGATATTTGCAATATGATGCCAGCCTCTCAGATAAATGGCAAGTCAATGTAGGACTTCGCATGGAATATACCCGTTCCAAAGGACACCTTCTGCCGCTTTCCGGCAGTTCCCAACAGGAAAACGAAGTGAAGAGAGACTATGTGGATTTCTTCCCGTCGGCAGGCATTACCTATAATCTGAACGAAGACAACGCCTTTTCACTGAGTTATGGCAGGAGGATAGACCGTCCGGTGTATTCAGACTTGAATCCCATAGACCAACCATTGGACGGCTTTTCTTCGTGGAAAGGGAATCCGTTTCTGGAACCTCAAAAGACCAATCGCGTGAGTTTGCAGTTCCGCCACAAAAAGACTTCGGCAGAACTGTCCTATTCAGTCACTACGGACTATCGCGTGAGTATCACGGATACTTTGGGAACAGACAAAACGGTAACGATTCCCCGAAACTTAGGAAAGCAGACTTATTATGGTTTAGCCTTGTCGCAGGCTCTTCGTCTTTTCCGGGTGTGTGATGTCTATTTCTCAGGGCGTGCTTATCACTTAGACAACCGGATGGCGTTCGATGAAACGCGTTTCTATCACCGGAAGCGGTGGGCGTATGGCTTTTCGTTGCAAGCTTCATTTCCCTTGTTCGGGGGAATTCGTTCCGAAGTGTTGGGCATCTATTCTTCCAAAAGGTTGGGAGGCTCTACGGAAGTGATGGGAAACAACGGTTTGGTGAATATCGGCTTTCAGAAGACATTCCTGAGAGACCGGGCAAGCGTCAAGTTATCTTTATCTGATGTGTTTTGGACCAACAATTGGGACAGCGTAAACCGATTCGATGGCTTTGAGTCTGTGGGCTACGGTTATGGAGAAACAAGATTGGTGAAACTCAACTTCACGTTTAAGTTTGGCAAGAATAAGAACCATTATGCCAAAGAATCGCAAGTGGAGTCGGAGATGAGCCGGTTTTAAGACAGCTCCTATTCCATGTAGAAAATCGTGAAGCACTCTTGATAGAAAATAGATAATACCTTCTTTATATGTAGAGTCAACCTTCTGCCACCGTTCAGCGGTCGCTGAACGGTGGCAGAAGATAACTTCATGAAGTATTTTAGATAACTGCGTTGACCGTTCAGCGACCGTTGAACGGTGAAGTCAGATAATTGGAGCATCTATCGTGATAGTCTCTTTGGGACAGAAGTATAATAATGAAATGATGTCAACTTCAAATATCTCTACTCAATCAACTCCTTCATCTGTGCTTTCAGTGAACCTTTGCCATAACCTTCCCATATCCGCAACACTTTTCCTTCGGGTGATATCATCACGTAGTGAGGAATACCCACGACCTGATAAGCTGCAGCAAGCCCTGTGTTCCCATTACGGAGTTCATTCCATTGATTGCCTTTCAGTTTCCTCTCGGCAATGAATGCTTTCCAACTGTCTTTAGAATCCTGGCTAATGCTTACCACTTCCATCTTATCCTGATATTGCGTTGTGATTTCTTCCATTTCTTCGATCGATGCCACACAAGGTCCGCAGCCTTGACTCCAAAAGTCCAGCAAGATATATTTCCCTTTGAATTCAGATAAATGACGAACATTTCCGTCCAAATCATATAAATCGCCATCCACCATTTCGTCACCCTCATTCACCGTTCTTGGCAGATTCAAGTAGCCGGTTATTTCCAGTCCTGCTTCTGTTGCCTTATCAGCTTCTGACATGCGTGTATAGAGCGAACGAATTAACTCCTGATGTCCAAACTGATGATTCCACTGCAAAAAAGAACTATACAGTTTATATTTATCCAGCCAGACAGCCGAAACCGGAGCCTCTTTCATGTAGTTCAATTCTGCCAGATAAACAAGACTGTCTAACGGGTCGTGCAGTGCACGCAAGGAATCAATCTTTCTCCAATCAAGTCCCTGTTCTTCTTCGGCGCGAAACAAATCATATTCCTGAGCTGTTAATTGCATGGAAAGTTTTCTTTCCGACGCACATAAAGCCATGTATTCATTGGCCGCCTGCTGTTCTGCAACCTCGCTGCTGATTTTCCATAGCGGAAGAAGGCAATCTTCTCCTGTTATCTTCACATATTTCCCGGATTGTAACCAGACATCCAGCCACATGCCGGGAAAGCCTTTGCTTCTGGATAGCAAAAGCAACTTTTGAGGGTCTGTCCCATTAATGGTATCGTGGAAAGAGAATCGGCCTTGGATTACGGTGTCTTTGTGTATAGAGACAAGCATTTTGCCTTCTGTTTTTAACAGTTCAATCACCGTACTGTCCGGTATATTCTTCAACTCTCCTTCTATCAGGTATTCTCCTGCTGGCACTTTGGGCGTGGACGTACAGTTTGTTAGAACCATCCCGGTAGCGAAAAGTGCCATGATTAGGTTTCTTGCTTTCATTGTTCTTTTTTGATTTTAGAGCCAGTTTTAAGTTTTAGGGTTTCTTATTGACTGCATGTTCTTATTTCCGCAAAGAATAATTATGAATGCATGCAGAATTAGAAGAAACCCGATGGCAATTTATCAAGAAAATCTTGAATGAGCAAGAAAGAAACGAGAAAATAATTTGTGTGTAGGTATCGAATATTATGTTTTGTCAGAAGACGGATTTCTCCTACCTTGAAATAACTGATTTATTAAAGAAAAGCAGAAATATAAATTAGAAAATTTGTTTAAAGTCATTTTTTTGCTACTTTTGCAATTCAAAATAAAGAAACAAGGCGTTTAAAGGCATTATCCGTGTTCAGGAAATCCCCAATTTCAATACTACAATGGATAATACTAATAAATGCCCTGCGGATTATATTTATATACTCATCTTTTGAAGTGAATGTATTCATATAGGCGTGGGGCTTTATGTTTTTACTTGTAGTGAGTATGGGGATACTTCTGAACAGTAATGCATAAAGTTTCCACGCTTAACCTAATGTAAACGCAACTCTTGGAAACGGGGTTGCCTTATTGAGTATTATGAAAACAAAAGCTTTAAAAGAAATGATGTTAGTGTTCATCTTCACTGCAACTTTTATCATCTGTCATTTTGCAGAGATTATAAACTGTAGTTTCTTTTTTGTTCCTCCCTCTTTTCATGAATTGTCTCCAGATGTCGGCAAAATGTATGCCAATGCGTTTTCATAAGTTTAATGAAAACTTGTGATAGAACAGATTTTCCCTCAGAAGCAGAGATTAGGAGAGAAATTTTGCTCATGTATAGGGAAATCCAAGAGTTTAAGACAATGCTTTCACCTTGTCATAACACATTGGAATCCATCCTGTTTAAAATCAATAAGATAGAAAAGAATATAGATTTTTTATTGACTTTCTTGCAGGAAGAAACTGACAGAACGTCATAAATCCTATTGACTAATGGATATGCTTATATATAAGTATTATGTGTTGTTCTCTGTGTATCAACAGCTTATGGTAACTTTTGAACTAAAAGCCGTATAAGATGGTATATATTAAACAGTAACCTTATAATTGAAATAAAACTGAACAATTATGGACAAGCGGATAGAAAATGCCATGAA
>JAUNIV010000228.1 GCA_030523385.1 Bacteroidales bacterium
CCAAAACTAATGTTTGGGGCGTTGTTCTGAAAGTCATAGCTGCCGCAGTGGCTACGCTGCTGGGTGCGTTGGGTTTACAATCTTGCATTTGAAAACGGCGCAATGACGAATGTCCCTTTCATTCAATCGGTGCCGGCGGCGATAGCTGCCGGTACTGTGTCCGGTAATGATTCCATCCGGCATTTGTATGGTGATGTGCTCCGCCGGGAAGTGGAGCTTATGCGGCATGTCACGGAAAGTGTGCGTTTTCTGGTGATACATTGTTCGGCCACTCGCTGTACGCAAGATTATACCGCCGAGCAACTGGAGCGCGACCATCGTGCCCGTGGCTTTCGCACCACCGGTTATCATTTTTACATTCGACGGGATGGTACGATGAGCCATGCGCGCATGTTGGGCGAGGTGGGTGCTCATGCCCGTGGCTTCAATAACTGTTCTATCGGTATTTGTTACGAGGGTGGGCTGGATGCCCAAGGTAATCCGTGTGATACGCGTACCCCTCAGCAGAAAGAGCGTTTGCTCGATTTACTTTCCGTCTTGAAACAAATTTACCCTCATGCATTGGTGGTGGGGCATTATCAGTTGTCCTTGCAAATTCATAAGGCATGTCCGTGTTTCGACGCCAGGCTGGAATACAGCCCGGAACGAATTCCGCGTTATTGAATTTTTTTATTTGCCATAGTGGTAGCCATATTTATAACCGTACTTGTAGCCATACTTGTAGCCGTAACGGTGGTTTCCGCTGTCGGTGCCATTGAGAATGAGTGACATGTTCTTGTATTTCTTCTCGGTGTAGATACGTTCCAGTTCGGGCAACATGTTACGCTCCAATAGTCCGGCACGTACCACGAAAATGGTGCGGTCGGCATATTGCTCGATGATTTGTGTGTCTGCCATGATGTCAATGGGCGGACAGTCGATGAATACGTAATCATATCGGGTGCGCATGTCGGCCAACAGTTGGCGGAAACGGTCCTCATACAACAGTTCGGTGGGGTTGGGAGGAATGGTACCCACGGGCAATACCTGCAAGCTGGAGTAGTTGGGATTCGTGACGATGACTTCGTGCACGTTTCCTACTTCTCCGGCCAAGTAGTCGCTTAATCCCCGTTTGGGAGAATTTATATACGTTGAAGCTGATGCTTTGCGCAGATCGCCGTCAATGACCAACACTTTTTTGCCTTTGAGTGCCAGACTGACTGCAATGTTCATGGTAAGGAAAGTCTTTCCGCTGCCGGGATTGAATGAGGTGAGCAGGATAATGCCGGAAGCTTTGTCTTTACCAGCCATGAACTCGATGTTGGTGCGGAGCACGCGGAAGGCTTCGTTCATTACGTCGCGCTTGCCGTTTTCCACCACGATGACATGGTGGTCTGATGGTTTCCTCTTCTTGCCCAGTCGGTGCAGGATGTGTTCAAGGAATGTTTCTTTGTCTTCCTTGCCGAGATAGAGAGGTATTTCACCGATGAACGGCAAGGTGAGTTTATCCAAATCTTTGCGTCCGCGCACGCTGCTGTTCAGGTTTTCACGCAGTAACAGGATGATGACAGGGATGGCAATACCTATTGCCAAGGCTATCATCAGGATTTTTCTGCTTTGTGGTGCCACGGGGATGAAGTTACCGGTAGGCGGTGTAATCAGTCGGGTATTGTAAGCGGTGAATGCTTGCGACAGTTCGTTTTCTTCGCGTTTCTGAAGCAAGAACAAGTAGAGTGCTTCTTTTACCTTTTGCTGACGGCCTACGGATTGCAGGTATTTGGTCTGGTTGGGGTTGGCGGCTATCTGTGCGGTGGTGCGTTGTTCGGTGCGTTGCAATCCGGTAATTTGTGTGTTGAGCGAAGTCACCAAGTTGTCGATAGAAACCACGATGGCACTGCGCATTTGTGCTAACTGCTGGTCGAGGTCGATAACCAAAGGATTTCGTTCGCTACTGTTGGCTACCAGATTGTTTCGTTGCAATTGTTTGGCATTGTATTCTGCTATTTGTTTTTCGATGCCCGGACTTTCGATACCCGAATTGGCAGGCAGCAACTGATTGCGGCCTGCGCCTGCCGTGAGGTGGCTGCGCACGTAGCGCGCCATGGAAAGTTGTGTGTTCAGAGCCAATAACTGGTTGCCCGTGGCTTGTGATTGCGACATGTAAAGGCTGGAAGCAACTTCCACATCGGGCAGCAGGTGTTCGCTTTTATAAGAGGAAATATTTTCGTCCACATCGCCCAATTCGCGCTCTATCACCCCTAAACGGTCGTTGATGAATTGCGAGGTGCTGACGGTAATCTGGTTCTTGTCTTTCACCCAGTTTTCATTATAGACGGCGATGATGGTGTTCAGCACGTCTTCGGCACGTTGGGTAGAAACATCCTGATAAGAGAGGTTGATGACAGTTGCTTCCTTTGAATTGAGTTCGGCGGAAAACCTGTTTTTACAGGCGTCCGTAGCAGAGTATAAGCTGGTGCGAGAAATAAGCAGTGGAGGATAAATCTTTGATTCTGAATAATGGATGGTCGGAGCAACAAATATTCCTCCGAATACAGTAGGAATGGTATCGTTCATCTTTCCTTGTAATTCTTGTGGCAGGATGACAGACTCGTCGTTGCTTTTCATTTCGGTAATCTTGACTTTGTCTCCTGAAAGCAAGGTCAGGGTGAACGATAGGGAAGCATTGTCTGCCCAGTCTGTGAAAGATACTTTTATGGGGAGGCTCGACCCGTAGAGCGTTTCGTCATGAAAAGTCCCCTTTACCCGATAGCCTATGTTTAGTTCCAGACGTTTGGCCACTTCATAAAGAACTGCAGGAGACTGGATGGCAATCAGTTCATTGTTTACGTTGGTTCCGGACTGTGCAATGCCCAAGTCGGCAAACATGGAAGAAACATCGCTCGAAACGGATTTTCCTTTACTATCCTCCTTAATTAATAAGGTAGCCGATCGTGTATATACAGGCGGAGTACGCAGGATATAAAAGACGGCGATGCCTACTGTGAGTAGTACGGATGCTACGAACCAGTACCATTTGCCGAGGCAGAGGTAGATGAGTTCTTTTATACTGAGGGAGCTGCCGGAGTCCTGAAGATCTTGAAGGAATAAGTCGGTCTGATTGTTATTGGTCGTCATAAATATTATAATATGAGGTGGGAAACCGGATTATTTGAAAACTAATACGCCGATGGTAGTAAGCAGCGAAGCTAATGATATCCAAAAGGAAGTGGAACGCACGTTGTTTCCGTTCACCGTAGATTGGCGTGCCCGCGTGTTGTTGGGTTCTACATAGACCACATCGTTTTGTTGTAGGTAATAGACGGGCGATGAATATATATAGTCGGCCGAGCAGAGGTTTACACCATAGACATGCTGCCTACCTTCTTCTTCGCGTAAGACAAGCACTTTCTCGCGTTTGCCGTAAATAGTGAGGTCTCCTGCCATGCTGATGGCATCGAGAATGGTGATTTTCTCGCGGTCAATGTTATAACGTCCCGGATCGTTCACTTCGCCCAAGACTGATATACAAAGGTTCATAAACTCCACTGTCACGACGGGGTCTTTCACCAAGCTTTTTGAGATTAACTGTTCCTTGATGTCAGCAGCAATTTCCTTACGGTTTTTGCCTTCCACTTTTATAAGACCCAATACGGGAAAATCAATCATGCCGTTCTCATCCACCGTGTAGCCGGATATGCCTTGCCCGTTGGAAGAAATGCTCTGTGACGATGTTCCGATTTGTCGGGAAATAATGGGCAGGTTGAACAGGTCGGCAAGCAATGGGTCGCGGCTGTTTACTAAAATGGAAATTTTGTCCTGAGGACGAACCTTGATTGCTTCGGAAACAATGACTGTCAGTTCGCTTTCTCCCGGTTGCAAGTCCTGAAAATAGCTGATTTGTTTCGGGGTATTGCATGCTCCTAACAGAAGGGAAAATGCGACAGCGGATAAAATGCGATGTATCTTCATATTTGATTGATTACAATATATAAGTTGGTTGCAATTTATAGTAGTTGTATATATTCCGGGTTGACTTCCACACTAACGGAAAGGAAGTTCGGCAGTTCTACCAGCAATCGTTTTACCTTGGAACCACGGGTGGTGAGTAAATGTCCCTCGTAATTGTCGAGTGGTCCTCCAACAATACGGATTTTCCGTTTGTACATCTCCGGCTTGATTTCTTCCGGCAGATAATATCGGGGCGATTCTGAACTCTTAACGGCCTGTATGAACCGTTCCATATCGGCTTCGGGCACAGTCATCGGCTCGCGATAAGTGTTACACAGCCAGCGATACTGAAGTGTGGGGATTTTCTCGACAAAAGGATCAAGGTTTGTGCGGGTGTCACAAACAAACAGGAGGTCGTGTAGAAACGGGACTTCTTCACGTATCTTTTTCCCTTTTTGGGTCTTCAATTGCCACTTCATGGGAGTGAACACATTGAATCTTTTTTCTTCAAGCCGTTTGTAGGCGGGTTGACTGGTGTTGGCACGTGTAAGGTCACGCATCACGAACCAATGTTTCTGTTCTTCGCTATCCGGCATGTTTTCAAAAATAGACAATTATACCAATCCTGCAAAATCTTAAACTTTGTTGTAGATCAGGCAGTTACTCGTTTTATTCGTAAAAGTTGGAATCTCCTTACTCTTACACATCTTTTATATCGTTTTT
>JAUNIV010000229.1 GCA_030523385.1 Bacteroidales bacterium
ATGGAAATTGAACAGATTTCAGGACATGCCTCTTTTTTATTGACGAATATATTTGCTTTATGCGTCATGAACAATCCCCCCGTTCCTCTTGTTCCTATGTCATAATAACCTAAACAATAGCATTATGAACAGAACAATGAAAAACGGTGTGAAAGCATGGGGCTTTTCCGCCTTTGTATTTCTTCTGGCTGCGGGCTTTGCTTCCTGCGGCAACAAGAACAGCGATGAGAGTAAAATGAGTGACCGCATTGAGAGTGCCAAAGCTTCTGTGAAAGAGGCAGCCGACAAGGTTTCGGACAAGGCAGAAGAAGGTGCGGACAAGGCGAAACATGTGTGGAAAGAAACCACGGAAGACGTGAAGCAAGGCGCACAGAAAGTGAAGAAAGAAGTGAAAAAAGGATATGAGGAAGTGAAGAAGAAAGTCAATTGATAATATTTATCGAAGTTCATGTCGTAAAAGACGACTCCCGAAAAAATGTTAATGTCCTTTTTTCTGACTGAACCAATGAGGTGTGAGTCTTGTTTTTTGAAACGAAGAATATTTAAAACCTAAACTGTAACGCGTATGAATTTTATTTGGTACATTATCATCGGAATCATTTCCGGAGCAGTGGCCGGAAAGATTATGAGAGGAGGAGGCTTCGGCTTTTTCATTAATCTGCTGGTGGGCATCGTGGGTGGTGTCTTGGGCGGATGGGTATTCGGCCTGTTGGGGCTTGCTGCCGGTGGCTTGATAGGCAGCCTGGTGACATCCATTGTGGGAGCCATCCTGTTGCTGTGGATTGTTTCTTTCTTTAGTAAGCCGCGTGTTTCTTGAAAACTATTTTTTTAACATCTAAACCTAAAGTAATTATGGAAAGTAAATGTGTAAATTTCTGGATTGGCCTCGGAGTAGGTTCCATCCTCGGCGCTATGGCGTATCGTCTTAACAGAAAACATAAGTGCAAATGTCTGAAGGACAAGTTGTCTCACGCATGGCACACTGCGGCAGACAAAGCAGAAGATGTAGTAGATGATGCCAAAGACAAAGCGGAAGATGTGGCCGAAACCATCAAGGACAAGGCCGAAGAGATCAAGGATAAGGCCTATGGCTTTGCCGGAAAATAACGTAGGAATGTTCATATTAAAAGAATCCGATTATGAAAAAGATATTGTTATTGGCAGCCGTCCTGATGGCAGCCGTGGGCTTGAATGCGCAAACGCGAAAAGGCGAGGCGTCGGTATTGGGCAATTTGGGTTATCAGAGCAATTATGAAAGATTCGGCCTGGGTGTGCAGGGACGATATGCCATAGCCAACAATCTGCGCATAGCTCCGGATGTGACGTTTTTCTTTCCGAAGGACAAGGTGACGGGGCTGGATGTGAACGTAAACTTCCACTATGTGTTCAATTTCAGCAAAGATGGGCAGGGATTCTCTGTGTATCCGTTGGCTGGTTTTGGCATGCAGAACAATTTTGCCGGAAAGCGTACCATGATGGTGAACGGACAGGAAGTGAAAGTGGATGGCGACAGCACTACTAAGTTTGCCTTCAATTTGGGTGGTGGCATCACGTTGCCGCTTACGTCCAGAAGCTACCTGAATGCAGAAGCCAAATTCATGTTTGCCCAAGATGACAACATGGTGCTTATGTTGGGCTACGGGTATCGTTTTTAACCGATTGTGAGAGTTATATAGTGATATAAAAAGAGGGTGTGGCAAGTTTGGATACTGCCACACCCTCTTTTTATAAGGTTTTTGTCATTCCCACTCGATCGTGGCAGGTGGTTTTGACGAGATGTCATAGCAAACGCGGTTCACGCCTTTTACCTTGTTAATGATGTCGTTAGACACTTTAGCCATGAACTCGTAAGGCAGGTGTGCCCAGTCGGCAGTCATGGCATCGGTGCTGGTCACTGCACGCAGTGCTACGGCACGTTCGTACGTACGTTCGTCTCCCATAACGCCTACGCTCTGCACCGGCAACAGGATAACGCCAGCCTGCCATACCTGATGATAGAGGGCAGTCTCGTTGCCTTCGGCATCTTTCACCTTCCAGTCGCGCAGTCCCTGTATAAAGATGTCATCGGCATCTTGCAGGATGCGTACTTTCTCGCGGGTAATGTCTCCCAAGATACGTACAGCCAATCCCGGTCCGGGGAACGGATGGCGGGTGATGAGATGTTCGGGAATACCTAATTCGCGACCTACGCGGCGCACCTCATCTTTAAACAACCACTTCAGCGGTTCGCACAGTCCCAAATGCATTTCTTCGGGAAGTCCGCCCACATTGTGATGGCTCTTGATAGTCTTTCCGGTGATATTCAGACTCTCTATGCGGTCGGGATAGATGGTACCCTGTGCCAACCATTTGGCATCGGTTATCTTGTGTGCTTCGGCGTTGAACACCTCCACGAAGTCGCGGCCTATGATTTTGCGCTTCTGTTCGGGGTCGGTCACTCCTTCCAGGTCTTTAAAGAACTTTTCGCTGGCATCTACGCCTATCACGTTCAGTCCCAGACACTCGTAATCGTGCATCACATTCTTAAACTCGTTCTTACGCAACAGTCCGTGGTCAACAAAGATACAGGTGAGGTTCTTGCCTATGGCACGGTGCAGCAACACGGCTGCCACGGATGAATCCACGCCTCCGCTCAATCCCAATATCACGCGGTCATTGCCTACCTGAGCTTTCAGTTCGGCCACGGTCGTGTCAACAAACGAGCTGGCGCTCCAGTCCTGCTTGCCTCCGCAGATATCTACCACGAAGTTCTTCAGAAGCTGTGTCCCGTCTTCGCTGTGATATACTTCGGGATGGAACTGCACGCCCCACACCTTTTCGCCCTCTATCTGATAGGCGGCAATGGCCACTTTGTCCGTAGAGGCAATGATGCGGAAGTTTTGCGGAATGGCCGTGATGGTGTCTCCGTGGCTCATCCATACTTGCGAGTGTTCACGTAAGCCGCGCAGCAGCGGGTTATCGTGTTCAAACGAAGAAAGATGTGCACGTCCGTACTCGCGCGTACCTGCCGGTTCCACCCGTCCGCCATTGGTGTAAGACATGAATTGTGCGCCGTAGCAGATGCCTAAGATGGGATATTTCCCACGGATGTTTGTCAGATCTACCTTGAATGCACTTTCGTCGTACACCGAGAAAGGGCTGCCCGAAAGGATGACACCGATTACCGACGGGTCATCGTGGGGAAACTTGTTGTAAGGAACGATCTCGCAGTACATGTTCAGCTCGCGCACGCGGCGGCCAATGAGCTGCGTGGTCTGCGAACCGAAGTCGAGGATAATGATCTTTTCTTGCATACTATAATGTAAATGTGTTTTCTTTATGGGTGACAAAGATACGATAATTCTTCGGAATAAGAGGAATAAAAGCCGTAGAAATGGCATTTAATTATTCCGCTTATTCTTCTTCCGTTGCATTGCGGTATTCTTGCGGCGACATGCCCAAATGTGCCTTGACGAACTTACCGAAGAAAGAAGGATTGGAGAAGTCGAACCGGTCGGCTATCTCTTTCATGGACAGTTCGGAGTGCTTCAGCTCGTGTTTTATCAGCTTCATGGCATGCTCGTTGATGATGCCTAAGGGTGATTTGCCGCACACTTCTTTCACAATGGTAGAGAGGTATTTGGGCGAGTAACACAGCTGGTCGGCATAATAGGCTACGGAGCGGTGGGTACCGTCGTCAGACATCACCTTGTCCATGAATCGCCGGAAGATGTAGGTGCTTTGGCTGATGTCTTCTTTTTTCTCCTTTGTCTTCTGCTTAGGTATGAACTCGTTGATTTTCGTTATGATTTCGCAAAACAGGGCCGACATCAGATGATGGATGATTTGCTTGCGGCAAGGATGGTGCTTGCTCTCTAAGCGCGCTCTGATTAGCTGTTGGTAGAGCTCAAAAACGGAGTAGGACTCCCAATCGTCTTCGGCATGGAGTATCGGATTGTTATAGAGATAATAACCCGTCTCGATGCTTCTTTTCCTCAATTCGCCCATGTTGCTGAGGAAGCGGGTGGAGAAGCCCAACAGCTGTAGCCTGCCCGGACGTTCTGTCGGCGGACAATACACCAGTACGGTAGGCAGCAAGACGATGCTGGTTCCTGCTTCCAGCAGATAAGGCTTGTTGTTAATCTCCAGCAATGCCGTGCCTTCGGTGCAGTAGGCGAACAGCATGCACTCCAACCGCACTATCTCTTTGAAGTAGGGTAATTGGTTGGTGTCGCTTATCATAACAATGTCATCGTCCACATAATCCACACAGCCCGAAACATTCTTGAAGTTCTCGATTCGGATGTTGTTTATTGTTCCTTTTTTCATTGCTCAAACCCTTATATTGGTTATTTCCTACAAAGTTGCTAAATAAACTCGTAAGCAAGATATTCCATACTTCTTTTGTAGTGTCCCGTTCTTCTGAATGTTACAAATATCTTCTGTTAAAACAATGAAAAGTGGAAAAATAGAACATTTATACAATCATATATATTATCCGTTATCTGTTCTTTTCTTCTACTTTTGCGTCATCTTAATAAGAAAAAAAGAATATGATGACAGTAAACAGAAAATGGATGCAGCTGATGGGAGTTATCGGCTGTATGGTGTGGGCGACTTCTTGCAAGCAGGCGCCCCAGGGACAAATGA
>JAUNIV010000230.1 GCA_030523385.1 Bacteroidales bacterium
TCCGTTGGGAGAAGGAAAAGGAGAATCAGCCCGAAACGGACGAGCAATAAAGCAATGAGGGATTACAGGCTGACAGACTGGTTGCCTACGACCAAAAAGGAGGTGGAAATGCGCGGATGGGATGAACTGGACGTTATCCTGTTCAGCGGTGATGCATACGTGGATCATCCTTCATTCGGCGCGGCAGTCATCGGACGCCTGCTGGAAGCGCAAGGGCTGAAGGTGGCTATCGTGCCTCAGCCCAACTGGCGTGACGACCTGCGCGACTTCAAGAAATTGGGAAAGCCGCGCCTCTTCTTCGGCATATCGCCCGGCTGCATGGACAGCATGGTAAACAAATATACGGCCAACCGACGGCTGCGCAGCGAGGATGCCTATACGCCCGACGGACGGCACGACATGCGTCCCGAATATCCCACCATCGTCTATACGCAAATACTGAAGAAGCTTTATCCCGACGTGCCGGTGGTATTGGGCGGCATAGAAGCCTCCTTACGACGGCTCACCCATTACGACTATTGGCAGGACTGCCTGCGCAAATCCATCCTCATAGATTCGGGAGCCGACCTGCTGATTTACGGCATGGGCGAGAAGCCTGTCACCGACCTCTGCCAGCGCATGAAGGAAGCACCCGGCATTGTGCCCCACGACATTCTTCAGACGGCATACACCGTCGGCAAGGGTAAGGTTCCGGCCAACCCTGCACATACGGGCACGGAGAAACCCGACATCATTCTGCATCCGCACGAAATCTGTCTGAAAGACAAGAAGAAACAGGCTGAGAACTTCCGCTTCATAGAAGAAGAAAGCAACAAGTATGAGGCTGCACGCATCCTGCAAGATGTGGGCAACCGCACGGTGGTGGTCAATCCTCCTTACCCGCCCATGACACAAGGCGAGTTGGATTTATCGTTCGATCTGCCTTATACCCGCCTGCCCCATCCCAAATACAAAGGGAAACGCATTCCAGCATTTGATATGATCAAATTTTCGGTCAATCTGCATCGGGGTTGCTTTGGCGGCTGTGCTTTCTGCACTATCTCCGCCCATCAGGGCAAGTTTATCGTAAGCCGGAGCAAGGAAAGCATTTTGCGCGAGGTGAAAGCCATCACGGAAATGCCCGACTTCAAAGGTTATCTGAGTGATTTGGGCGGGCCAAGTGCCAACATGTATGCCATGCGCGGAAAGGACGAAAGGCTGTGCCGTCGGTGCAAACGTCCCTCGTGCATCCATCCCAAAGTATGTCCCAACCTAAATTCAGACCACCGTCCGTTGCTCGACATTTACCGTTCGGTAGATGCGTTGCCGGGCATCAAGAAAAGTTTCATAGGCAGCGGTGTACGCTACGACTTGCTGCAACACCAGAGCAAAGACCCCGAAGTGAACCGCAGCACGGCAGAATATACCCGCGAACTGATAGCCCGTCACGTGAGCGGACGACTGAAGGTAGCTCCGGAGCATACCAGCGACAAGGTACTGGACATCATGCGGAAACCTTCTTTCTCACAATTCTATGAGTTCAAAAGGACATTCGACAAGATAAACAAGGAACTGAACCTTCGCCAGCAAATCATCCCCTATTTCATCAGCAGTCATCCCGGCTGTACGGAGGAGGACATGGCGGAGCTGGCCGTCATCACCCGTCGACTGGACTTCCATCTGGAGCAGGTGCAGGACTTCACTCCTACCCCCATGACCGTGGCTACCGAAACATGGTACACGGGCTACCATCCTTACACACTCCAGCCGGTCTTTTCGGCCAAAACACAAAAAGAGAAACTGGCACAGCGCATGTTCTTCTTCTGGTACAAACCCGAAGAGCGGCGTGCCATCATGTCTGAACTGCGCCGGATAGGGCGTGCGGATTTGATAGATAAGCTTTATGGGAAATAACTACAAGCACCCCTGAAATAATTATGGAATAAAACAATTAAATTATTTCCTAATTTACTATTTTTACTTACCTTTGAAAAGTAACTTTAAACCAACTATTATATATGGAAACACTATTCTTTTGGATGGTACCCGCAGCCTCTTTATTGGCACTGGTACTTGCCTGGTATTTCTACCGGCAAATGATGTGTGAAAGCGAAGGAACCCCTACGATGGAGAAAATCGCTTCGCATGTGCGTCAAGGAGCCATGTCCTACCTGAAACAACAATACAAAGTGGTGGGACTGGTATTTTTAGGTCTTGTAGTCCTGTTCTCCGTCATGGCCTACGGCTTCAACCTGCAAAACCCGTGGGTGCCCGTGGCTTTCCTCACCGGAGGTTTCTTCTCCGGGCTGTCCGGATTCTTGGGTATGAAAACCGCTACCTATGCTTCGGCACGTACAGCCAATGCAGCCCGTCAGTCGCTGAATAAAGGTTTGCGCGTGGCTTTCCGTAGCGGAGCCGTCATGGGACTGGTAGTTGTGGGATTAGGATTGTTCGACATTGCTTTCTGGTATATCCTGTTAGACAACTGCATCCCGGCCGATGCCCTAAATCCTTCGGCCAAACTTTGTGTCATCACCACCACCATGCTTACTTTCGGTATGGGAGCCAGCACGCAGGCACTGTTTGCGCGTGTGGGCGGAGGTATCTACACCAAAGCTGCCGATGTGGGTGCCGACTTAGTGGGTAAGGTAGAAGCAGGCATTCCCGAAGACGACCCACGCAACCCTGCCACCATAGCCGACAATGTGGGTGATAACGTGGGCGACGTAGCCGGTATGGGTGCCGACTTGTATGAATCCTACTGCGGATCTATCCTGGCCACAGCTGCCTTAGGAGCTGCCGCCTTCATCGGTAGCGAAGACACTGTTATGCAATTCAAGGCGGTGATAGCCCCGATGCTGATAGCTGCCGTGGGCATTGTGCTGTCTATCATAGGAATCTTTGCCGTGCGAACCAAAGAAGATGCCGGCATGAAGGAACTGCTCGGCTCATTGGCCACAGGTACTAATCTCAGCTCCGTACTGATTGTAGTTGCCACGTTCCTTATCCTTTGGGCACTGGGATTGGAAAACTGGTTGAATATCTCTTTGGCTGTAGTCATCGGTCTGATAGTGGGCATCATCATCGGACGCTCTACCGAATATTATACTTCACAATCCTATCGGCCTACGCAGAAGTTGGCCGAAAGTGGAAAGACCGGTCCTGCCACGGTCATCATCTCGGGCATCGGACTGGGTATGGTCTCTACCACCATCCCCGTACTCTCTGTGGTAGCAGGCATCATCCTGTCCTACTGGCTGGCTTCGGGATTCGATTTTGCCAACATATCCATGGGTCTCTACGGCATTGGCATTGCTGCCGTGGGTATGCTTTCTACATTGGGCATCACCCTAGCTACCGATGCTTATGGCCCGATAGCCGACAATGCAGGCGGTAACGCCGAAATGAGTGGACTGGGCAAAGAGGTGCGCAAGCGTACCGATGCACTGGATTCGTTGGGCAATACCACTGCTGCCACCGGCAAGGGCTTTGCCATCGGTTCTGCCGCCCTGACGGGGTTGGCTCTGCTGGCATCGTATGTAGAAGAGATACGTATCGGACTGACCCGCTTAGGACAAACCGTATTGGAACTCCCCAACGGCATTGCGGTGGATGTACACAACGCCAGCTTCACCGACTACATGCTCTATTACGACGTGACGCTGATGAACCCCAAAGTGCTGAGCGGTATTTTCTTAGGCAGCATGATGGCATTCCTGTTCTGCGGACTGACCATGAATGCGGTAGGCCGCGCGGCTTCTCACATGGTAGAGGAAGTACGCCGCCAATTCCGCGAGATAAAAGGAATATTGACCGGTGAAGCCGAACCAGACTACGCACGCTGCGTACAGATTTCCACCAAAGGCGCACAGCGCGAAATGGTATTCCCGTCGTTGCTTGCCATCGTTGCTCCCATCGCCACCGGACTGATATTTGGTGTGCCGGGCGTTATCGGATTGCTGATAGGCGGTCTGTCATCGGGCTTCGTGCTCGCCATCTTCATGGCAAATGCCGGAGGAGCATGGGACAATGCCAAAAAGTACATTGAAGAAGGAAACTTCGGCGGCAAAGGCAGCGAGGTACACAGAGCCACGGTTACGGGCGACACCGTAGGCGACCCGTTCAAAGATACTTCCGGGCCGAGCCTCAACATCCTTATCAAGCTGATGAGCATGGTGGCCATCGTCATGGCAGGTCTTACGGTAGCATGGAGTTTATTCTAACACTTTATATTGTTGGGACGGAGTATTTTCCGCCCCAACAAATTACATTATTATCGTTATTATCCTACCGAATAGAAGCAACAACGATTCTTCCATCTTCCTGCGAAAAGCGGGCTATTCCCAAATCATTCAATGCATCTACCATACGTTGCACCGGCATCTGTCGGCTCATGCGGAAATAGATACGTTCGTCCAACAACGGGCGCGAACGGAATATGACACCCACATTATACCACGAACCGATTTGCTGCATCACCTGCTTCAACTCCGTATTATCAAAAAAGAATTCATTTTCCGCCCATTTGCTTTGGCTCTCCACATCGGTCCGGTTCAGCTGAATCACTCCATGCTCATCCTGCAAGGCATGTTCACCGGGATGCATTTCCCGGACAGGTTGTTTTCGGGAGGGAGCACTGACGCTCACC
>JAUNIV010000231.1 GCA_030523385.1 Bacteroidales bacterium
CACTAACGGTGCACTCTCCACTTCCTTGAAGCCTTTCTTCAGACCAATTTCCCTATATTGTTTGAATTGCTCGGGAGTGACGTATTCTGCCACAGGATAATGCCTATGGGTGGGTTGCAGGTATTGCCCGATGGTCAGTATCTTGCAGCCTTGTACCAGCAGGTCGTCCATCAGTTCTTCCACTTCTTCGGGCTTTTCGCCCAAACCTACCATGATACCCGACTTGGCCGTGATGCCACTGTCAGCTATCTGGCGGATGACTGCCAGGCTGGTTTCATAGCGGGCGGCACTGCGCACCAGCGGACTGATGCGTCGCACGGTCTCCATGTTGTGCGAGATGATGTCGGGCTGTGCATCTATCACCAGTTGGATAAGTTCGCTCCTGCCTTGGAAATCGGGAATCAGCACTTCGGATGTGGTCGTGGGATTCAGACGCTTCATCTCGCGGACGGTCTTGGCCCAATGGGCAGCTCCCAAATCGGGCAGATCGTCGCGGTCAACGGAAGTGATGACAGCATGCGACAGCTTCATCAGCTGTATGGATTCTGCCACATGTGTCGGTTCATCGGGATCCAGCGGAAGCGGACGCCCCGTCTGTGTATTGCAGAACTTGCACGAACGGGTACAGATGTTTCCGCCTATCATGAAGGTGGCTGTTCCTTTCCCCCAACATTCTCCCATATTGGGACAACGCCCGCTACTGCAAATGGTGTGCAACTTGTGTGTATCCACTATTTGCTTGGTTTCCGTGTAGCGGGCGTTGGCACCTATGTTTATTTTCAGCCAATCGGGCTTTCTTACGTGATTCATAGTATCAGATTCAGAATAAAAAGATATTTTTTTACTTCAGGTTTTCAATAAAGAAATTGGTCACACGGGTAAGCAGGTGCTTGGTGGTGTTACCTCCGCTGATGCCGTGATTGCGGTTGGTATAAATCTGCATGTCGAATTGCTTGTCGGCCTGCACCAATGCTTCGCTATATTCGGCATTGTTGCGCAAGTGCACGTTGTCGTCTGCCGTTCCGTGTATGAGCAACAGCTCGCCATGCAGGTTGGCCGCACGGTTGATGGCCGATGAAACATTGTAGCCTTCCATGTTCTCCTTCGGCGTGCGCATGAAGCGTTCGGTATATACCGAATCATAGAAACGCCAGTCGGTGGGAGCGGCTATGGCCACACCTGCACGGAACACCGGAGTGCCTTCGCTCATTGACATCAGCGTGTTATATCCGCCGAAGCTCCATCCCCAAATACCTATGCGCGTGCCGTCCACATAAGGCAGTGTGCTCAGATACTTGGCTGTTTCCACCTGGTCTTTGGCTTCCTTCACTCCTAAGTTCAAGTAAGTACACTTCTCGAAGTCCGAACCTCTACCGCCCGTACCGCGTCCATCGACACATACCATAATGAAACCTTGGCTTGCCATGTAAGCCTCGAACATACCGCCGTCACGACGTGCCCCGATGGCCCATTTGTCCATCACCTCCTGCGAACCCGGTCCGCTGTACTGGTGCATGATGACGGGATATTTCTTTCCTTCATTGAAATCGGCAGGCTTCATAATCCATCCGTTCAGTTCCACCCCATCGGAAGTGCGGAAGCTGAAGAGTTCCTTAATGGGCATCTCCAGACTTGCCACCTGCTGTTTCAGTTTATTGTTGTCCACCAGCGTAGCCAGCTCCTTACCTGTATTGTCATTCAGCGTAATGACGGGCGGTGTCTGTATGTTGGAGAAGGTATTGATATAAAACTTCATGTTCTTGCTGAATATAGCACTGTTGGTACCTTCCTTGGCGGAAAGTTTGGTCTTTCTTCCCTTGGCATCCACCTTATAAACGGCACTGCGGAGCGGACTTCCTTCGTTGCTCTCGAAATAGAACACATTGGCAGCCTCATCCCATCCTAAGAAGTTTGTTACCTCGAAGTTGCCTTTCGTTATCTGCTTCACCAGATTGCCTCCGGAGGTATAGAGATAGAGGTGGTTGTAGCCGTCTCTCTCGCTCATCATCACGAAGTTCTTGTCATAGAAAGCAATGTCGGAGTAAGCCGATTCCTTGATGTACTGGGGGGCTTCATCGCGCATGATGAGTTTGCAAAGCGTGCTGCGCGGATTGGCCAGATAGAGGTCGAAACGATTCTGATGACGGTTCAGGGTCACAATGGCCAATGCATTCTCGTCTTTGGTGAATTTAATGCGAGGGATATATCCGTCAGCATCTAACGGCAGATCCATCTGTCGGGTTACCTTACTCTTTATGTCGAAAGTGTGTACTGTCACCTTTGAGTTGTCAATGCCCGGCATGGGATATTTGTAGGCATATTCGCCCGGATAGGTGGCAAAGTCGTCCAATGCCGGTGCCAGTCCCTTATAGAGCGGGAAGGAATACATGGGCACCTGGCTCTCGTCAAAACGTATGTAAGCCAGCATCTGGCTGTCGGCACTGAAGTCGAAAGCACGGCTGAAACCGAACTCTTCTTCATACACCCAATCGGGAATACCGTTCAGCACTTCGTTGAACTTGCCATCCTTTGTCACCTGCGATTCGCTGTTGCCGAAAAGCAACTTCACTAAATAGATGTTGTTATCTCTCACAAAGGCAATCTGGTTGCCGTCCGGCGAGAACAGGGGAACCTGTTGCGGTCCATTCTCGGACAAGGGTTCCATCTTATTGTTCTTTACATTATATATATAATAGGTAGCGGTGAACGAACGACGGTAAATGGGTTTCGTGTCCGTCTGTATCAATATCAGCTTCTCATCGGGCGACATGATGTAGCCATCGAAAGAGCGGATAGAGCAATCACGGGCAGTAGCCACATCAAACACAGTGCCCACTTCCTTTCCTGTGCGGAAGGAATACTTCACTATCTTCGTACCATCGGCACTCATCTGTGTGTAGTGTTCGCCGTCCAACATGGGCTTTACTCCCCATATACCTTCGGCCCTATAGGTTCTCCGGGCCACATCCTCTAAAGTCACTTTTTGTGCTCCTGCCGTAAGCAGACAGAAGAACAGAATAACAAATATGCTTAATTTCTTCATGGTGAATTTGGTTTTAATGGGGCAAATATACAATATAAAAATGAGAAGAAGGCCGATGTTTAAAATAAAAAACAAAGAGTTCACACGATGCTGTACATGGGTGGTTCATGGATAAATAAGAAACTGCTCCCTTTTTAAAGAAAAGACATGAAATGGCATTGGCTTTTCCCATAAAAATTATACATTTGCATGAATTGAGAATTTTTTCTCAAAGAATTGAGAATTTTGTTTATCACCATTGAGAAAACCCAAAGACCCATGTGTTATGTATAAGAGGGAATTATACCAGATTGTAAAGCAAAGAATAGAAGAACCCAGAAACTTCATTCAAGTATTAGCAGGTCCCCGTCAAGTGGGAAAAACCACACTGATGGAGCAAATCTTAAAGGAAGTACAATTCCCCTATACATCCGAAGCAGCCGATGGTGTTTCTTCCATCACTTCCGAATGGATCAGTGATGTGTGGAATTCAGCACGAAGCAAAATGGACTTTCGGGGAGAAAGCGAACACCTTTTGGTCATAGACGAAATACAGAAACTATCCAACTGGAGCGAAACCGTAAAAAAGGAATGGGACCGTGATACCCGCGAACACAGGAATCTCAAAGTGGTCATTCTGGGTTCATCCCGACTGATGCTGATGAAAGGGCTTACCGAATCATTGGCCGGACGATTTGAATTGATACGCATGGGGCATTGGGACTATACAGAAATGCGCGATGCTTTCGGATGGACTTTAGACCAGTATATCTATTTTGGTGGTTATCCCGGGACAGCTAGTCTGATTGAAGACGAGAACCGTTGGAAAAGGTATGTAGGGGACTCTTTGGTGGAGTCGGCTATATCCAAAGATGTATTGATGACCAGTACCATCTACAAGCCGGCCCTGTTACGCCAGTTGTTTGAGTTGGGATGTAGCTATTCCGGCGAATTGCTGTCTCTCAATAAGATGTTAGGACAGCTGCAAGATGCCGGCAATGTGACAACTTTGGCTGGTTACCTGCGCCTGTTGGAACAATGCAACCTACTGGCCGGCTTGCACAAGTATGCCAACGATGCTGCCCGCAAATATGCATCCATACCCAAATATCAGGTCTACAACAATGCCTTGCATACGCTGTATGCAGGTACTTCCTTCGAAAATGAAAGAATCAATCCCAAGCGTTGGGGAAGATGGGTGGAATCGGCTGTAGGAGCCTATTTGATAAACCATGCAGAGACAGTGGGTTATCGCATGTATTATTGGCGCGAGAAATCAGATGAAGTGGATTTTGTATTGGTGAAAAACGAAAATACGGTTGCCATTGAGGTCAAGAGCGGCAGACGAGGCTATAACAACGGACTTCCTCTTTTCCGTGAGCAGTTTCATCCTGGGCGAAGTTTCATTGTAGGGACAGGAGGAATTTCCGTAGAAGAGTTTCTTACTATAAACCTAGACCTATTGTTTTAACACCCAGCAAATCAACAAATATTATAAAGAAGATATTCCAATTTTATAAAGATTCGGATAAGACAGGGATTAAAAATCGAGTAGGAGGTAAACATTAATCATAGGTGTTTATCTCCTATTTTCATGTT
>JAUNIV010000232.1 GCA_030523385.1 Bacteroidales bacterium
ATTTGTTTATTTTTAATATTGGAATCAGAGAGCCAACTACTGATTCGCATTATAAACTAAACAACAAAGGAGTACAGCTATGGCAAGACCGATTAAAGAAACCCCGATACTTTTTGGGGAAGACGCAAGAAGATTCGAGGAACGGATGAAGCATCCTCGGAGAGAGACGAAAGAAGAACGTGAACGCCGGATTGCGAACTACAATCTCATCATGAGCATCTTCAAAAAATAAGTAAGGCATGACACGTGAAGAGATTTACGCGAACTTCGAGGTTCGCAAGTTAGCGGCAAATGAAACAGTAAAATCGTTCGATTGTGGCGATGACGACTTGAACGATTTTATTTTGAATGATTCACCTCTCTATCGCAAGGCATTGTTGGCAGTCAGCTATGTGATGGAGCATAAAGAAACCCGCAAGGTGGCTGCCTATTTCAGCCTTGCCAATGACCGTGTATCGCTTTCCGACTTCGAGAGTAAGACGGAGTTCAACAAATTCCGCCAAAAACGCTTTGTCAATGAGAAACGGCTGAGGAGTTATCCCGCTGCCAAGATTTGTCGTTTGGGCGTAGATGTACAGTTCAAAGGACAGGCATTAGGTTCGGTATTGCTTGACTTCATCAAAAGTTACTTCATCGCCGACAACAAGACCGGATGCCGTTTCCTCACAGTGGATGCCTACCGCGACGCGCTTCCTTTCTACTACAAAAACCTGTTCGTACCGCTCAACGACGAGGATCAGGACTCGCACACACGCCTGCTCTTCTTCGACCTGAGTGACATTGCAGACGAAGAGTAATACAAGCCACACCACATACCGACTCCCCACTATTTGTCCCGCCTTTCCCGGCATCCCCATCGCGCGATGCCCCGAAAGACGGGATTATTGTTTTTCCCATCCTGCCACAAGGGCGCATGAATAGAAAAAACAATTATAACAAATAGATTTATTCATGTATCAAAACAAGATGAAGAAAAAACTTTCACTTTGGATGCTCGGCATCGCAGCGATGCTGGCATCGTGCAGCCAAAACGAAGATTTGCTGCAAGGAACAGAAAGCAACGGCAACAATGCCGTGACATTTACCGTCACATTGGACGGAGGCATGAAGACACGTGCCTACACCGAAGACCCCGGTCTGAACAAGATGCAACTGACAGGATTTCTTGTAGAAGAACCCGCCGATGACACGGCTTCTCCGGTCGTCTCGGCGATTACCGGAATCACAGGCGATGGGACCAACGGATATTCAGTAACCATCAGTGACCTGAATGAAGCAAAAAGTTATCAACTTGTATTCTGGGCAAGCGAGAACGGAGCATACAACATCCAAGACCAAACTGTGACACCAGCAGACGCATCCCAACCCGGTATTGCTTTCTATGGAGCGACTGAAAGCTATAAGACTCCGGCGCAGCTTGCGAAGGATGCGCAACTGACGCTGACACACGCCGTAGCCAAAGTGACGCTCAACACAACGACGGCACTGACCGACGGCAAAATTGCCACTCTGTCCGTTCCCACTTGCATCTCGTTCAACCTTATCAGCGGAGAAGCTACCGGCGAAGGAACATCCACTGATACATCCGAGGGAGCGACAAGCAGTGACCTTTGCAGCGTCTATGTACTCTGCAACGATGCCGACGACCTGCCTACGGCTACCATCACACTCAACAACGGACAGGAGACAGAGATTACCAGCCTGCCCATGAAGCGCAACAACCACATCAAGCTGCAAGGCGACGTGAACGGTATAGGTGTCGCTGAAGATGTAAACTTTACGGTCAGTCTGCAAGAAACTTGGAATGAAGAGCAACTCATTTTCCCCTATACAGTGTATGAAACCACCCATACTATCAATATGGGAGAGGCCGGAAGTCTGACAGCAGAAGCCATAACAAGAGCTATGGGCACGGAAGGCAAACTTATCGTAACCGGTCCAATCAACCAAAAGGATATGCAAACCATCGTTGATTGTGGAAAGATAACCCTTGTGGAACTTGACCTGTCAGGCACAAGCGGAAGCGGGGTCAGCATCCCGGAATATGCATTTTGTACTTACGACGAAACTTATCCAAAACCCCAAATTAAAACACTGAAGCTGGGCGGAGCCGTGACTTCGGTAGACAGATACGCTTTTCGCGGTTGCAACACGCTGACCGAAGTCCAGTTTGAAGATGTGAAAACGATAGGGCAACATGCTTTCAGCAAATGCGACATCAAGACGCTGAAACTTGGAGCGGAGCTGGAACGCATCGGAATCAATGCATTTTCAGAAAACGTGAACCTCACAGATGTGGACTTGTCGGAATGCACCAACCTCGCCTCTATTGAATCCTATGCATTCGAAAAATGCGGTATCAGCAACTTGAAATTGCCCGAAAATGCGCAGCTCACTACCTTAGATACCGGCGCATTTCAAGGGAACCACTATCTCCTGACTGTCACTATCCCGGCAACCGTTACACGAGTAATTGTAGACCTGTTTAAAGAATGCAATGAGCTTGAAACGATTGTCTTTCAAGGGACGACCCCGCCCAAAGTCTATAGCGCTGTGGGTTATGAAGGAGGCTGTTTTGACTACTGCTTTAATAGTGCAGCGGCTACAAACTTAACCAACAAATCCATTTACATCCCCAACGTGCCGGAAGATGATGCAAGCATCGACCAGTGGAATGCGTTCTTCGGCAGTGAGGAATGGGCAGGAATATACTACGGGAAAGAACCTACGGAATAATTGACAATAAGAAATAAAATAACAATTACAGAGTCGTAATGAAAAGATACTTATCATTTTGTATGCTCGGCATCGCAACGATGCTGGCATCGTGCAGCCAGAACGAAGAGCTGCTGCAAGGCGTAGATAATAACAACAGCAACACCGTGACATTCTCTGTCGCTTTGGACGAAGGAATGAAAACACGTGCTTTCGCCGAAGACCCCGCAGTAAGCACTATGGATCTGCGAGCCATTCTGCTGGAAGAACCGGCTAACGAACAAGGCGAACCCACTTCAAAGGAAATTACTGCCATCACACCCAATGGAGACGGAACATTTGCCGTTACCGTCAGCGGGATGATGACAAACAGCAAGTACAAGCTCGTGCTATGGGCTGATAACGGGAGCGACTACACCGTGGAAAACAACGTAGCCACACTTGCGAACGCATCAAAACCCGGCATTGCCTTCTATGGCACATCTGGAGAATACCAGACACCGGATGAACTTTCGGCAAAAGCAAGTAATACGTTGGAACTGACACACGCCGTAGCCAAAGTGACGCTCAACACAACGACGGCACTGACCGATGGCAAAATAGCTACATTGTCCGTCCCCACTCGCACTTCGTTCAACCTTATCAGCGGAGAAGCTACCGGTGATGGAACTGCCATTGATACATCCGAGGGCGTGACAAGCGGTAACCTTTGCAGCGTCTATGTACTCTGCAACGATGACGATGATCTTCCTACGGCAACAATCGCACTCAGTAATGGACAGGAGAAAGAGATTGCCAGCCTGCCCATGAAGCGTAACAACCACATCAAACTGCAAGGCGATGTAGATGGCATCAGAACGGCAGGATCCTTGGATTTCAAGGTTTATTTGGATGAAAAGTGGAATGAAACGGATAAAATATTTCTTCCGGCTAAAGTTGATGAAACCACACACACCATCACGACATACATAGCAGGACAAATCGCTGCTGTGCCGGAAGTAATAGCAAAAACCGTAGGTACAGGTAGCGAACTCAAAATAGAAGGTCCTATGAATTCTAATGACTTCGCAGCCTTGAAAAAATATCTCATAAACGATGCAAATACGGAACTTTCCATTAACCTTACTGCGGTGACGGAACTGACCGAAATTCCCAATAATGCGTTTAGTGAATGTACAAATTTGTCATCCGTACAACTATCCGATAATATAACAAGGATAGGTGCGGGTGCGTTCTCTGGCTGCACAAATCTGACAACGGTCAATATGCCTCAAAACCTTATATCAATGGGGGCGGGTGCTTTTTATGAGAGTGGACTAAGTGGAGAAATAGAATTGCCGGAAGGTTTCACTACTTTTGACCCTTTTAATGCCGATAATCCAGGAATGCAATTTGACTACACCCAAATAACGGCATTGACATTGCCCGAGAGCCTTGGAGATATTACAGTCAATACCATACGTTGCTATAACTGCGATGAATTGAAAACCGTTACCTTCAAAAGCACCGTAAAAAAACTATTCTATGGGGCTTTTGGGAATTCTCCCAACCTGACTGATGTCTATATGCTTGGTAATGCGACAGAAGCACCTATTTTCCCAGATTTTCTATTTGAAGACAAAACAAAAGTGACCATACACGTGCCACAAGGTGCTTTAAGTTATTTTTCAAGTTTGATAGATGAAAAGTATAACATTGTAGAGATAACAGAGTAGTAAGAAATAAACTCCCAAGCCGAACGGGAGTATTAGTGTTCAGCAGCACCTACAGACACCCGCAGCCTGCCGACCGAGAAAGGTTAGCAGGCTGCACTCTTAACAAGAAGACTTAACCATAATGCAGAAAGGATAACAATGAGACAAAAAGATATAGAG
>JAUNIV010000233.1 GCA_030523385.1 Bacteroidales bacterium
AAGCCAAAATCAATATAGATACCCAATAGACACACATGCTGAAACAAAGATTCATTCTACCTTAATAATCAACACCTTATAATTATAAGCAGCATTTCACATATAGACAACGCACCTTCTTAATACTCCCAAATCCAAATATCAAGGCTTTTATCCTTAGGCTTCTCCTCCAATTCCGAATAGATTTTATTCTTGATGCGCAACTTGCTTCTGGATACAGAAGTGGAGGCTATATTTAAGAATATGGATATCTCTGTGATGGAGAACCGAAGCTTGATTAGGCTGCATAATATGATCTCATGCTCGCTTAAGGAAGGTACGTCTTTCAGCAAACGCCGGGTGAAATCTTGGAATACACTGTCTGCAATGCGACATATTTCTTTTAATTCGGCATCATTCAAGTAAACAGGTTTCAGGTGGAGGGTATGCAGCAAGGGGATGTGTGCCAACAACTGGGCACACAGTTCTTTTTCACGTTTCTCCAACAGGCAAAGCTTGTCTGACAATAGTTTTATGTTTGTCACCTCATAGGAAGAAACGGAGTAGGAAGATATTTTCTCGTGCAACAGCTTTTTCTCCAGGCACAGTTGTTCATTCTCCTTCTTTAAGTTTTTCAGCATTTCTTCCTGCTCCGCAAAAAGCTCTTCTTTCCTGTTGCTTTCTTGGTATCGGGATTGGAGTTCTGCAATATACGATTCATTCTTATCCACCTCCAGTTCTTTCTTGTGTAATTGCAATGCCAGACCCGCCAGTTCCTCTTCTTTCTTATGCATGGCAATCCTTTTGCGTAAAAGGAAAGATATAAGTATGAACATCAAGACCAATACTATCAATATCGTGAACATCCACCAA
This sequence comes from Bacteroidales bacterium, assembly GCA_030523385.1. GTDB lineage: Bacteria > Bacteroidota > Bacteroidia > Bacteroidales > Bacteroidaceae > Phocaeicola. The sequence goes on from JAUNIV010000233.1 coordinate 853, forward strand.
TATGTGACGTTGGCTTTCTCCAATTCTAATTTCTGCTTTTCCGATACCAGTTTCTCATGATCGTATTTCTCTTTATAAGCAATGATTTCCTTTCCCTTATCCAATGACATCACTGAATCATTATAGAAAAGCAGAGAGTCACAATAGGCTTTCATGCATTTATAGTATTGAGGACTGTCGCTCAATTTATATAAAGCTGCATAGATTGACCTTTTAGTATAAATATTATCAGTGTCTAATGCCTTCTCTAAGTAATAATGAGCAGAATCCTGTTGATTTAATAAAAGATGATTCCTGCCGATTAATGAAAATGGCTGAAAAGAAAGGGGAAACGACTTTAGTATTTTTAAAGATTCCTCAAATTGTCCGCTATTGGTATATACCAAAGCCATTTCTCTTTTCACTAAATAAAAAAAGCTATCATTGCTCAGCCCCAACTTCAAAGCTATATCGGAACATTGTTGATATGTCTGTATTGCTTTAGACAAATTCCCCGATAAACAGTAATATCTGGCTAAATAACGTAATGCAGTCATTTGATAACGTCTGTTCGAACTCTTCACTGCATAATCATACGCCTGTGTACAGGCTTCTAATGCATACTCTGTCAGATTACGATACAAATAGATATTCCCCAAACCGGACATTACCAAATATCCTAATTGATTGTCACCGGTCTTTTCCATTTCGTTTTTGGCTTCCAAATAAAACCGGATAGCTTCTTCTATGTTTCCCAAATCATAGTTCACGCCTCCCATATACAAGGCTGTCATCGCTTTTCTTCTTGCCTCGTCTGTCGTCTTGTAGTAGTTGTATGCCACGCTGATTAATGAATCGGACTCCATTTTTATCATCTGCTTGTACTTTGCCTGTGTCACAAGCAGACTCCACAGGGCATTATTCTCCTTATCCTTCTTGGCGGAAGGCACAGGCATGGATTGGAGAATATGCAGGGCACTGTCCGGATGGTCGAACATGACATTTTCAGCCTGCACCAGTTCGGGCATTATTCTCTCTTTGGCTTGTCTGCCGCTGCATCCTACGTTTGTCAGGAGGATGCAAATAATGATATATATGTATAAGGTCTTTCTATTCATAACTCCTCTTTCTTCTGCAAAATTAGAAAAAGAAATGAGGTATCGACCGTATGTCCATCTTTTATTTTACGGTTGCTTCAGCCATACCTTTCTACTCTTATACTTTTGTCCGATGAAAATGCCCATACAACTAAACAGCATGACAGCATACTGAGAAATCGGTGACTCGATTAGCATATCTGCGGCATATTTCTTACCTTTGTACGCAAACCATTTAAAAAACATAACTATGTTGTACCCAATAGGCATACAGAATTTCGATAAGCTGCGTCAAAACGGCTATCTTTATATAGACAAAACGGAGTTGATTTACCGACTAGTGAAATCTGGAAGTTATTATTTTCTTAGTCGTCCACGTCGTTTTGGTAAAAGCCTATTGGTTTCTACATTGGAGGCTTACTTTCAGGGGAAGCGTGAACTGTTTGCCGGACTGGCTATCGAGAAGCTGGAAAAGGAATGGAAGGAATATCCTGTGCTGCATTTAGACCTGAATATCGACAAATATCAGCGTGCCGATAGTTTGGATGTCATTCTTAATGAGGCGCTTTTGTCATGGGAACGGGAATATGGCAAGGGCGAAGGCGAAGCTACCCTTGCGCTGCGATTCAAGGGGGTTATCCGGCGAGCCTGCGAAAAGAAGGGGCAGCGCGTGGTTATCTTAGTGGATGAATATGACAAGCCCTTGTTACAAGCCATCGGCAACAAGCCTTTGCAGGAAGAATTTCGCGGAACACTGAAAGCTTTCTATAGCGTACTGAAAACAATGGACGGTTATATACAGTTCACATTGCTGACGGGGGGTACCAAATTCGGTAAGGTAAGTGTGTTCAGCGACCTGAATAATTTGAAAGACATATCGATGGATAAAAGGTTTGTGACGCTTTGCGGCATTACCGAACAAGAAATTCATAACAATTTGGAAGATGAATTGCATAAACTGGCTGCTGCGCAAGGTGTCACTTACGAGGAAATTTGTGTCACATTGAAAGAGCAATACGACGGTTACCATTTTGCGACCGACACAGAGGGCATTTATAATCCTTTCAGTCTGTTGAATGCTTTTGACCAACAATGCATAGGCTCCTATTGGTTCGCCACGGGGACTCCCACCTATTTAGTAGAATTACTGAAAGGCACTCGCTACAACTTAGAGAACATGACACAAGTGGAAACCACGATGAGCGTACTAAACAACGTATATGGCGATGACAAACCGATTCCCGTCATATTTCAAAGTGGTTATCTGACTATCAAGGATTATGACAAGGAGTTTGATACCTATACGTTGGGCTTCCCCAACAAGGAAGTGGAAGAGGGGTTTATGGAATTTCTGTTGCCTTGCTATGCCCATACGGACGAAACGGAGTCACAGTTCTCCATCAAGCAGTTTGTGCGTGAAATCCGGAGCGGAAGGATTGACGATTTCTTCTGTCGCCTGCAAGGCTTCTTTGCAGATACCCCTTACGAACTGGTGCGCGACCGTGAGCTTCATTACCAGAATGTGCTTTTCATCGTCTTCAAGCTGATAGGCTTCTACGTCAAAGCAGAATACCACACCTCGCAGGGACGCATCGACTTGGTGTTGCAAACAGACAAGTATGTCTATGTGATGGAATTCAAGCTGGAAGGTACTGCCGAAGAGGCACTGAAACAGATTGAAGACAAAGGTTATTCCCTGCCCTTCCGTTCAGACGGTCGGAAGCTTTATAAAATAGGCGTAAACTTCAGTGCGGAAACGAGGAATATAGAAAAATGGATCGTGGCAGAATGACTGCGGTTCTCAAAGAAGGAACAGCCTATCCATTGTCACAGAGTTCTCCCTTTTATTCGTTTATCTCAGAGAATTGCCGTATCTTTGCATTTTCGCCCGATGGCGTCGGACAGATGTATTCGGGAAACAAGAGATTCCATAACTATGGAAAAAGGTATTATTAGAAAAGTGTAAAAAGATATGATAACAAAAAGTTTTTATTTCCCTCACGACAGGAATGTGCGTAACAACGCTAAAGTAATGAATCTGATTAAACACGAAGGCATGGCCGGATATGGTGCCTATTGGGTAATCATGGAATACCTGCACGCACAAGACGGCTATACCGCCTTGTTAGACTCCGTGTCCTACATCGCCCGCTTATGCAGCAGCAATATCCGCAAACTAAAAAGAATCGTGATGGAATATGACCTGTTTGTCATCGAGGGAGACACCTTCCATTCGGAAGAACTGATTCAAAAAATGCAGCCTTTTGAGCGGAAGTTTGGCCAAACATTGAACCAAGACAGCGATAAGAAAGAAACCGCAAAAAGTGATAAATCTTTAAAAACCAACGAGAAAACTTTTTCATCTGAAGCGGTATATAATAACATAAATATAAATAAGAAGAAGAATAAAAATATAAAAGAAAAAATCTCTTCTTCTTCCGTAGAAGAGATACAAAAGAAAGACGCTTCGCCTAAGCCACAGGTTTCTGAGGAGGAAGATATTTTTGTTAAACCTGTTATTAGTGAGTCATGTT
>JAUNIV010000234.1 GCA_030523385.1 Bacteroidales bacterium
TGTTGCGCGGCCATGAAAGGATGGTACCTACCTGCGGACGGAAGAGCGTGGCAAGTGTATCGGCTGTGTTCAAAATAGCCTGTTTATATTCGGGCTTGCCGGTCAGACGGTAGGCATTACCATAACTGCAGAACATCAGGAATCCCAAATCATGGTCCAAAGCCGATGTCTCCGACAAGAATTTCAAAGACGCAGTAAATTTTTCTGCCTCTTCTCTGATTTGGTTGTCACCCGTATATTCATAATCATACCATAAGATTCCGGGCCAGAATCCACTGCACCATTCATCGCGCGTCACTTTGCGGCATTCCCAAACACTCAGCGTATCCATGATGTTGCGTGGCATCATGGTGTAATCTGTATGTCCGTCTTTTCCTTTCAGCTCTTCCAGTGTGCGGTACACTTGCCCGTTACAATAATCCAAAGCCTTGTTTACATCAAAGTAGTCATTTGAAACCGTACAGGCTTCAAGCAGGCACAGTCCGATGCCTGTCAATAAAGTTCCTATTTTCATATCCTATATTCTTATTTATCAATGTGAAACCAATCAATATCCATCCATCCACGTTCTTGTCCGAAAGATGTCGTACTAAACAGTCCGACTTTTGCGCCAATCCATTTCCCCTGACGTGCAGTGAAAGTCTCGCCTATGGCTTGGTATTTCTTATCATCCAGACTATAGAAGAAGCGGCAGTTGCCATTTTTCCCGACTTTCACTCGTAGATAGATTTCCCGTTCATAATTCGGGAAAAGCCCGGCCTCGTACTTTTGGCTATAGGGCAATTCGACCAGTCGTACCGTGCTTTCCCTGTTAATTTGTTCTGCATCCCGGCAAATGGTTTGGCCCAGGATGAAACCTTCACCGACCTTCTCCAATCCGATTCGGCAATAATCCAGTCCCATCACTATTAGTCCCGATTGCTGACCATCTGCTTTGGCCGATACTTTTAGCTTTGCCGTGGCTGTAAATTCTTCTGCCGGGAATTTTTGCAATAAAAGGTTGGGCACTTCCCAGAAGTTTACGAAATCTTTTGATAAGACATGTCCGTAGATTCGCATGTAGCCTAAATCGGATGTAAACCCGAAAGTGGGCTGATAGTTGGCATGCCATTCCCATTGCAATCCCAGTTCCCGCGAATTGAATTCATCACTCTCCATCGGTGTTTCTACTGGATATGTCCTGCCTACATTGGGTTTTCGATATCGCTCCACCGGCTCACCGCATCCGTCTCCATCATTGTCAGTTCCTATTACAGGCCAATCATTTATCCAGTTCATCGGATTTAAATGGATGACACGTCCATACGTTGCCTTGTCCTGAAAATGTATGAACCAGGATTCTCCCTTGCATGTCTCTACCCATGCTCCCTGATGAGGCCCGTTTATATCTGTTTTGCCTTGCGCCATTACCATTCTTGATTCGTATGGCCCATATACATTCTTTGACCGCAAGGCAAGTTGCCATCCCTGTTCCACTCCGCCGGCTGGAGCCAGGATATAGTAATATCCGTTGCGTTTATAAAATTTAGGCCCTTCTATCGTATGGTTTACTCCGTCGTTACCGTCGAACACAAGTACAGGGTCGCTGATGACAGTTGTTCCTTCCGCATTCATTTCGCAAACCGTGAGGATACTGTTGAAGGCTGCACGGCTTCCTGCCCAGGCATGTACCAGATATACTTTGCCGTCTTCGTCCCATAAAGGTGTCGGGTCTATCATTCCCTTATCGGCTTTTACCAGTATGGGGGATTCCCATTTCCCTAAGGGATCGCGGGTCTTCACCATGAAGATGCCAAAGTCAGGATCTCCCCAATAGATGTAGTACTCGCCGTTATGGTAACGGATAGAAGGTGCCCAAACACCTTTTCCATGTCGGGGAACATCATAAACGTCCGTCGGTACAATCTCTTTCAGGGCATAGTTTATCAGCTTCCAATTGACTAAATCCTTAGAGTGCAAGATAGGTAGTCCGGGAGCGCATCCGAAGCTGGAGGCTGTCATGTAGAAATCTTCCCCGACTGCACAGACATCTGGGTCAGAATAATCGGCATGAAGAATCGGGTTTATGTAAGTACCGTCTTTTTGGTCGGCCACCCATACTTTGGATACATACTGGCCAAATAAAGGTTGTGCCAGTCCGCTTACCATCAATCCTATAAAAGCAATTTTTCTCATACGTAAATTCTTTGAATAAAATCCTGAAAACTCTCTTTTTACCTTTTTGCTTTTACCTATTATAATACACTATTGTTGTACTTTCGAAACTTTTTCTGTTCTTCCTTTTCCGATGGGAAAAGACGTATGGCAGCACCTCCACTGGGTTTCAATCCGAACTTCAAGGTCGTGTCTGATGTTACTCGCAGATAACTGCATTTTACGTGCGTGCGTGTTTGCACTTTGTCTCCTCCATCCGTATAGATGTAGGCCGAATACTCTTTGTCTTTTTCTAAAAAAGAGAGCGATAAGGACGCATCTCCTCCCTCATTGTTCGTCATCATGCCAACAAACCATTCTTCGCCATTGCGGCGTGCTAAGGTGATATTTTTACCTGGCATACCATCCAATACCCGTGATTCATCGAATACTGTCTGAAGATTCTCAAACCATTCAATCTCCGGCTCTCCTTGGTAAAAAGAAGGCTTGTCATACCAGAAAATAGTTTGCAGGGGGCTGTAGAATACAAGTGACGCGGCAAGCTGGTGGGCGTGCGTAGTCTTCAGCCGTTTGTCGAAATAGCAAATCGTATAATCTGCCGCACCATTTATCATGCGGGTAAAAGGAAGTATGGTATTGTGTGTGGCATCGGGAAACTCCTCGTTGCCATGGATACCCTCTTGTGTCAGCAGGTTGGGATAGGTGCGGCTGAAGCCCGAAGGCCGGAATTCATCGTGAATGTTCATCATCAGATGGTTTTCGGCGGCTAAGCGAACCAAATCATGCAACCATGTGGCCCAGCGATGGCTGGCATACTGCACGAATCCTGATTTTACGCCCACGATACCCCACTCTCGAAGTAACGGAAACAATTCCTTTGCCTGCTTCATTAACGCATGTTGGTTAACATATACCCAAATACCTATTCCTTTTTCCTTGCCGTAAGCGATGACACGAGGCATATCCAGCTTGCTGACTACTTTTGTCGCATCCCCGTCATGGGAAGTGCAGGGTACATACCATAGCCAGTCGAAAAGCATGTAAGGGATATGATGCTCCGCGCAGAAGTCGATGGTGGCTATGGCTCCTTCGGTCGTAATGGTGGTTTCCCTCATTATCTTGCCCGGTTTCACCCATTGGGCGGCATCGGCAATGGCACAAGGAGGATTCAGGTTTTCAATGATTCCGTTATGTTCCAGCAGTTCGCCCGGCTTTTCTGCCGCCATCACGATTTTCCAGGGAGTGGCGTAGTAAGTTACGACGTCCACAGGGCTGTACATGATGGAGGTTAGGGTATTCGGCTTGCTGTCCGAACGTCCGAATTTCGTCAGACACCAGTCATCTACATCGGCATCTGTTAGTGCCGCCCACAATCCGCTGGGCAATTCCAGTGTCAGGGCACGTTCCACCGGATGTTTCATGTTCTCAATCGCTTTGCGCTCGAAAGGAGCCTGTGCCCAATCTTCTGCCCATGCCATTGTGCCTGTAGGAAAAGTGTATTCCGTCAGATCGCCCGTCACTTTATGGAAGATGGCACGCGGATGTTCCGGAAAGAAATAGCGGAAAGCGATGCCTTCGTCGTAGGCGCGTACTTCGATATTCAGTCGATATTCCGAACCGTCCTTTTTTGACAAATACATGGTGGCACTGTTGTAGGCATTGCGCAGGGTGGAGCGTTCGCCGTAGAGGGGATGCCATAGGTTGTCCACCGGTGCGTGGGTTACTACGGAGTCTATCTCCAGATTATCCATCCAGCAAGCAGGTTGTTTCAGACTTCGTACTCCCAAAGCCATTTCCCATACCCGGTTGTCAAGTTCCAATCCGGCACGCGATTCTTCTATTACGGGTTGATCCTTGTAGCTTATCTGATAGCAGATTTCGCTCGTTTGAGGTGTAGCTTGCCGTTGCTGGAATATGACTTCATGCGTTCCGTCTGGCGAGGCAAGCCTCAGCTCTTTCATGTTTTCTCCCATCAGTGATGTCGCGGAGATAAATGCTCCTAATAGAAATATTGTTTTTCTCATATCCTGTTTTTAATATTTCATTATTGTCTATTTTCTCATTTGTTACTCTTTATATTAAAGATACGAACGAAAAAAAATATTACTCAAAAACCGTTCAAATAATTTTTCTACAGAATTGCTGCTATTTCTTTATCTCATTTCCAGGTATGTCACCTTGTCCATGTCGCCATAATCCAGGTTCTCG
>JAUNIV010000235.1:0-1690 GCA_030523385.1 Bacteroidales bacterium
ACGTCTTTTTCCTGCGTCTTGACCACGTGGGGACTGAAAGCCACCAGTCCGTTGATGGTGCCGAAGTAGAGCAAATCTTGCCGGGACGAATAATAATAGGCGTTCCAATAGAACTGGTTGTTGGGCAGTCCGTCTTCGCGGGTGTAGTTGGTAAAGGTCAGCGTGCGGGTGTCCAACTGAGAGATGCCATAATTGGTGGACATCCACAGCCTGCCCGCGTTGTCTTCCACCATGCCTATGACGGTGTTGTTGGGCAGTCCGTCTTTGCGGGTGTAGTTGCGGAACACGAAGCTCCCGTCTTTGTCTTCCACCAGCTGGTATAGTCCGTTTCCGTTGGCTCCCAACCAGATGGTGCCGTTCCTGTCTTCGAGTATGCAGTTTATCTTTTCCAGTTGCAGGGAATTGGGTTCTGTCAGTTTGTGCTTCAGGTAAACATAGTCAAACTGCCGGGGAGAGCGGGCAAAGGAATACAAGTCCATGATGAATACTCCTTCCGAAGTGCCCAACCACAGGCGGTTCTTGCGGTCAATGACAATAGAGCCTACGGCATCGAACTCATTGTCGGACTGATGGAACAGCACGCGGGTGAAGCGTTGGGTCTTTTTGTCATAGAAGTGAAGCCCGCGGGTAGTGCCAAACCATATCCCTTTGTTCACCTTGTCTTCGCAGGCGCTGCTCAGGAAGTCGCCTTCCAGTCCCAGCGAATCCTCACGCAAATGCCGGCGGAAGTTGCGGTTGTTGGGTATGTTCAGGTCGAGTTCGTTGATTCCCACTCCCCATGTATATGCCCACAGGTGGTTTTCCGAGTCAATCAGTATGCCTCGTATGGAGTTATGGCTGATGGAAGTAGGGTCTTTCTGGTCGAAGGTGTAGTGTATGAACTCATCGCTTCCTTTCCGCTTCTGGTTCAGTCCGCCCTCCACGGTTCCTACCCACAGGTTTCCATCTTTGTCCTCGCCGATGGCATTCACCGGATTGGGCGAAAGCGATGTTTCCCTCAGGTAGTTGTATTGCCACACGTATGTTTGCAGGCAGTTGGGCGTCAGCAGGTTGATTCCTCCTATCTCCGTCCCTGCCCAAATGCTTTCGCCGTCGGTCAGCAGGCAGTTGATGAAGTTGCAGTTCAGCGATTTGTCGGGGAATTCATTGTTCTGTCTGATATAAGTAAAGGTATCGTCCTCCCTGTTATACACGTTCAGCCCGTTCAGGGTGGCAACAATGAGGTAGCCTTTGGCGGTCAGCTTGATGTCGGTGATATACGCCTGGCTCAGCATGCCCGCACGGTGGTTGGAGTAGCGATACCTGTCCAACACGTTCTTCCGATGGTTGTATTTAAACAGTCCGCGGTTCGTTCCTATCCACAGCAAGTCGCCATCGGCAGCCATGCACAATATTCTCCAGTCTTCCGTAAAAGGTTTCAATAGTTCCGACACTCTTTCGGCTTTCAGCAGATGGCCGTTGTATTTCTCTATGCGATACACATTGTTGTCTATTCCGGCGCAGACGCACCACTCCAGGTCTATCACGGCATGGACGGGCGAAACCGTGTGCTGCTCCAGCCGGTAGTAGTCTTTCACCCTGCCGTCGGCATCAAACTCCAGACACCACAGGTTCATGTCGGTAGCAATCCAAAGATTGCCTTGCAAGTCGCGGTAAATGGATTCGATGTAACTGTCCATCAGGGGTTGCA
>JAUNIV010000235.1:1790-4344 GCA_030523385.1 Bacteroidales bacterium
TGGGGCAGTCCTGCATCTTCTGTGATAAAGCTGAAACTGTATTGCCGGAAAAAGCTTTCCAGGCTTTCTCCATATATATTAAAGGTGACAAAAAGGCTCAAAAGCCATGCTGCAAAACGTGTTTTCATATCCCCAAAGGTAGCATTCATGGTGCAAATGTAGATAAATGTCGGTCTTTCTCAAAATATTTTTTCAAGAGAATTGTACTTTGGGTCTGAATCATTTCATCCGGTTTTACCTGAACCGCGAAGTATCCACTTCTTTTCTCTCCTTCTCCTTATACCCTCCGAACCTGTAACGGAAAGACAATGACACGATTCGGTTGTCCATGAACAAGTCCATATCTAAATGCTGCAAGCCATTGCGGATGCGGACGTCCGGCTGCATGGTGTCGAACAGGTTGTTTCCCTTCAACAACACTTCGGCCTTTTGGTTGGACGATGTCCATTTCAGTGCTGCATTCAGTGCCCACACGCCGGCAATGCGGTAGGCTCCCTGTATCTGCGGTGTGCAGGCCACGCCTGTCAGTTCCAAAGAGACGGAAGGTTGCTTTGAGAGGGTGAAGTAATTCCTCCATTGTCCCATGGCAATCCACCGCTTGTGGTCGAAGGAAGTGTCGAAATACTCGTCGCAACGCGCACGGCTGTGCGAGAGTTGTCCCGTGAGTTGGGCATTCCACCACGAAGCCGGACGGAACGGAGCTACCAATGTCAGGCTCAGGCGTTCCAGATAATCCCAATTCAGTGTTTTGTAAATCAGCGTAAGGTGTTCGCTGCTCTGGTAAGCCAGTTGGTCGAAGTGATGGACATCTCGGTCGTAGCTGAGGCTGGCTATGTATTTTCCTTTCAGGATGTAGTTCAGCGTGGCACAATAGTCGGTAGAGGGGCGCAGCAACGGATTGCCGTGCACTTCCATGTATCTGTTCATGTAGCCCACAGACTCCTGAAGGCTCCAGTAGTCGGGATAGCGCTTGTCGGTGGAGAAAGACAGTTGGAATGTGTGGCCGGGGAGGCCGCTCCACGTCAGTTCCATGTTGGGATAGAGCGCCCATTTCCGGTAATCGCCCAACCGATAGTGTTCGGCAGCGAGCGAGGCTTGCAGGGAAAGGGATTCTCCGAAGCTTTTCGAGAAGCCGCCATAGAAGTTGAGCGTATATTCCCGGTTGTTGCTGTAGGAGTCGGCAGTGGGCATGGGTTCTTTGCCGGTCTGTTCCTGTTCGTAGCGTTGGGAGTTCCGGTTTCCGGCGTAAGTCCATGAGAGTCCGTAGTCCAGTTCCCATCCGCCGGACAACGAGTGGCTTTGGTCGGCATAGAGTTTCCATCGGTTTATCCATTGGTTCTCGCGGCTCAGGAAGCGGTTTTCGTCTTCTCCGCTCCCGTCGCTGAAGTGTTGTTGGCTGCGGTTGCGGTAGAAAGTGTAGTTCAGTCCGGCATTCAGTCCGAAGGCAGCCGTGTAATCCAATGACGCATTGTGCATCTCCGTCCGGCTGTTGCTATTGTTCAGCGAGTTCGAGAAGTTTCCGGTGGCTGCCTCCACGCTCTTCCCGTCGGGAGTGAAAGCACCGGTGTAGGCAAGGCTCAGCTTGCTGTCTTTGTGCGGAGTGTAATCCACGCCCATGCGGACATGGTGTTCGGCTTCGGAAGAATATCCGATGTTCTGCTGGCGAATGTCGTGCGTAGTCCCGTTCAGAGTATGCAGCGAACGGATGTCCATGTCAGACCTGCCTTTCTCGTAGGTAGTATTATAGAGGAAGTCGAGGCTCCAGCGGGAGGAAGTATATAGCAGGCTCGCGCCACCCGAAACCTGGGCATAGAACTGCTGGCTGTAACCGGCATTGACTTCGCCCTGCCATCCTCCTTCTCCTTCGCGATAGCCTTTCAACACTAAGTTGATGCCACCGCCGCGCACATGCAGGCGCGGGGGAGCAGCATACATCACTTCGGCCTTCTCCACCCGCGAAGCAGGAGTGCTTTTCAGGAGGGTAATCAACTGTTCGGCAGTCAGCGTAGTGGGGCGACCGTTCAGTATGATGGTCAGGCTGTGGGCACCTGCCAGCGTCAGGCTACCGTTGCTTTCGGTCACTCCCGGCAACTGCAACAGGCTTTCGTAGGCATTGCTCACCATCTTGTCGGCCAACAGGCGCGGCATGTCGTAAGTAAGTTTCCCGTCTTGCACCTTCACTACGGGGCGTTCGGCGCGGACGGTCACTTCGTTTAAGGCCGCATATACAAAGGCGGAATCTACCAGATAGGTTTGCGTCGTGCTGTCGTTGGTGGCGACTTGTGCCGTGGCTGTTCCGGCTATCATCAGAGAAACCAGCAGGCCGAATAAATTTTTCCTTTTCATATCGCTATCGTTTTGGTTTTTCGTTTAACTTTGATGCGACAAAAGTAACTTGCCTTTGCGACAAGGCAGGTTAACGGGTGGTTAAAATTAAAATTTTATCATTAAATATATAAAATTGTGATAATCTTTATCTTAGCTTAGATATACACCCCAAAATTTGCCTATACAAACGTGCAATTTGCATACAAATAAGGCAATATTGAGAAAA
>JAUNIV010000236.1 GCA_030523385.1 Bacteroidales bacterium
CACGCCGGCTAAGCGCGACCTGATAGCTCCCTTCGTGGAAGAAGTGCGCAAGCAGAACTTGAAGTTGGGCTTTTATTACTCGTTGCTGGACTGGTCGCATCCCGATTACCCCAACAAGACACGTACCGAAGTGCGCTACAAGGATGACCCCCAACGATGGGCCAACTTCAATAAGTTCAACTTCGGACAATTATCGGAGCTGAACAAGACCTGGAAGCCCGACCTCTATTGGTTTGACGGCGATTGGGAACAAAGTGCCGAAGCATGGAACTCCAAAGGCATTGTGGAACTGCTTCGTTCGGACAACAAAAACGTGATTATCAACTCGCGCATACAGGGTTATGGCGACTATGCCACTCCCGAACAGGGTGTGCCCGTGGTTCGACCCGAAGACAAGTATTGGGAACTCTGCATGACCATGAACGACTCATGGGGCTATCAGCACACAGACAGTAACTACAAATCGCCCTACATCCTGCTCCGCACCTTTGTGGATTGCCTGAGCATGGGCGGTAACTTGTTGCTCGACATCGGCCCGAAGGAAGACGGCACCATACCCGAAGAGCAAGTGGCCATCTTGAAGGAATTCGGACGCTGGACCACCAAGCACAAAGAAGCCATTTACGATACCCGCGCAGGCATCCCCGGCGAACACTTCCAGGGATATAGCACACTGAACAAGGGTGGTGATATTCTTTATCTCTATCTGCCTTACAAACCCAACGGTCCTATCGAAGTGAAAGGACTGATGAACAAGGTGAACCGCGTGTGGGTAGTGGGCAACGGTGCCATGCTGAACTATAAGATACACAATAAGAACTACTGGAGCGAAGTGCCGGGCAACCTTTACATAGAAGTGCCCGAACACGTGCAAGACGAACACATCACCGTGCTGGCCGTGCTGTTGGATGGCCCCATCAAGCTGTATCGCGGAGTAGGGCAGGTGATAGAAAGCAACTAAGAAATAAACCTTTGTAAATAAATAATCTGCGAATGAAAAAGTTATTGAATACCTTGTTGCTCTTGTGCATGACGATTCCTGCCTTGTCACAGAGCTTGTTTGAACAGTATGAGCGTTATCTCACCGCTCCGCGCACTTACACCTGCTATCGGGTGGACGGCAAACTGAAGATAGACGGCAAGCTGGACGAAGCCGCCTGGCAAAAGGCCGCCGCCACCGAACCGTTTGTCGATATCAGCGGCGAAGGATTTCCCGCGCCGAAGTATGAAACCACGGCCAAAATGCTGTGGGACGATGAATACCTCTATGTGGGTGCCGTGCTGATGGAAGAAGACATAAAGGCACGCCTCACCCAGCGCGATACCATTATATATTATGACAATGACTTCGAGGTCTTCATCGACCCCGACAGCGACGGACGGAACTATTTCGAGATAGAGACGAATGCCCGTGGTGTCATTTTCGACCTGATGCTTGACAAACCCTATCGCTCCGGAGGCAACTTCATGGTGCAATGGGACTGCCCGGGGCTGAAGACTGCCATCCATTGCGAAGGCACACTGAACAATCCCAAGGATAAGGATAAATACTGGAGCGTGGAGATGGCCATTCCCCATCAGGCACTGACCATGAACTTCAACAATCCGCTGAAAGCCGGAAACACCTGGCGTATCAACTTCTCGCGTGTGCAGTGGCTGAAGGAAAAAGGACCCGAAGAAAATTGGGTATGGACACCCACAGGACGCATAGACATGCACATGCCCGACCGTTGGGGATACCTCTACTTTTCGGACAAAACCGTAGGAACCGCCGTACAAGGAGAATGGGCTTATCCTTACAACCAAGCCATCTACAAACTCTTGTGGGCCATGTTCTACGCCCAGCAGGACGCTTACAACAAAGACCATAACTACCTGCGCTCCGAAAAGCAGTTCTTCCTGACGGACAAGGAGCTGAAAGACCTGCCCGATGGAACCATTTCGGTAGAAGCCACCCAAAATACCTATCTGATTTCCATTACGGACGATGCTGCAGGCCTGCGCTATCAGCTGAATCAGGAAGGCACGTTCCGCACCGAACCCATCGTCAAGCGTGAAGTAAAGAATTGGGTATGGACCCGTCCGGACAAGAGCCGTCCGGCAGCCGAATGGCAGAAATGGTTTGCCTTGTTGAAGGAATGCGGCATAAGCGGTGTGTTGTTTGAGGGATATGACGAAGACCTCTATCGTCTTTGCAAGGAAGCCAGTCTGGAAGCTCACCATTGGAAGTGGACCATGAACCGTCGAGAGCTGTTGGACAAGCATCCCGATTGGTTTGCCGTGAACCGCAAGGGCGAATCTTCTTACGACAAGCCTGCATACGTGGACTACTATCGTTTCCTCTGTCCTTATCATCAGGGCGTGGCTGAATATCTGGCCGAAGATTACGTGAAGGAAGCACACAAGCCTTATGTCGATGGCGTGCATCTGGACTACGTGCGTATGCCCGATGTGATTCTGCCCGTAAGCCTGTGGAAGAACTACGGTATAGAGCAGAAAGAAGAATTGCCCGAATATGATTATTGCTATTGCGACGTGTGCCGTGAGCGGTTCAAAGCCCTGACGGGGCAAGACCCATTGGAACTGAAGTATCCGATGGAAAACCAAAGCTGGATAAACTTCCGTCTGGATGGAATCACGCAGGTAGTAGATGCCATTACGAAAGCAGTCAAAGCCGACCATAAGTTTATTTCGGCGGCCGTATTCCCGGGTCCCTCCATGGCTCGCCACATGGTTCGTCAGGATTGGGGGCAATGGTCGTTGGATGCCTATTTCCCGATGATTTACAACAAATTCTATTACGAAGGTCCGTCATGGATTGGCCGTTCGGTAAAGGAGAGTGTAGAGACAGTGAACGGGCGCGCAAAGATATATGCCGGTCTCATGTTTGGCGATATCAAGGACACCTTTGAAGAAGCATTGGACGAGGCTTACAACAACGGAGCTTCGGGCGTGTCTTTCTTCGACGGACCGGACGAAGAATATCTGCACAAGTTTAAGGCATATTTAGACAAGCGAGGCTTTGTGGTGAAATAGTCTTTTCGGGTATTATAAAATATCTTAGGTGTAACGGAGAATCTCAATCATAGTATTGGATTCTCCGTTATATTTTTGAATTGTTTCCAACTTATGCAGTTTCCCTTTTGTCCTCTATCACCATAGTCTTCGGCATTGAAGAGAACCTGCCACAGATCTTATTTATCTGCATCCACCGTTCAACGACCGCTGAACGGTGCGAGAAGATAACTTCAAAGGCACACGAAGATAACTTCACCGACCGTTCAGCAGTCGCTGAACGGTCAATGCACTCTATATATAATCCGGAAGGAGATTAATAATTGCGACAACGGACTTCGATAAATGAAGCAATTTGACGCCTTCATATCTCCGGTTTGATGCCTTGAAAAATATTTTTTAAAGGGCAAAAATTTTTTTTTAAGGCATCAAACCGGACGTTTCATACCGTCATCCTAAAACTACCTATGTTGCTACCTCGATTGGCAACGATTCATCCACTTTTATATATAAGTGTGTGCTGTCATTTTGTTATTGAAATTGAATTTATATCTTTTCAGTATGTCCGTTTGTTGCAGGTTTAATTTTTATAAATCGCTTATTATGTCGTCAAAATGATAATTCCTTTAAGGTTTTGAAACATTTCAACCGGCCGGTTCCTGTGAGATATTTCGGATAAAATGGAAGAAACGGGAACTGGCCTTTTTTTGCCCTTTTATTAATTTGCCATTCTGATTTTAATGAATATGTTTGCATCAAAAATCAGGCTTTCCGATGCCTGCAGGGCAGGAGAAAACCGATTGAATAACCTGAACGAAATCTTTTAAAGAACTATTGTATAAACTATGGAAATGAAAGACACATTTGCCGGAACGCTTGAGTCCGGCGACATCCTCAT
Organism: Bacteroidales bacterium; assembly: GCA_030523385.1. Classification (GTDB taxonomy): domain Bacteria; phylum Bacteroidota; class Bacteroidia; order Bacteroidales; family Bacteroidaceae; genus Phocaeicola. The sequence continues at coordinate 3,914 of JAUNIV010000236.1, forward strand.
CCAGATTTCACCTTCGGAGCAGGAAGGCGTGCAAATCGAGTTGAACAGTACGGTGGCGTACCAGTTCGGCGAACAAATCAAGAAAGTGATAGCGGAAACATTGGCCGAAGTCGGCATCGACCGTGCCATAGTCAGAGCGACGGACAAAGGTGCCTTGGACTGCACTATCCGCGCACGTGTGACGGCTGCTGCCGTACGCGCCACCGGCAAGGACGTGTGGAAAGACTGATATGTTAAACCCTTAAATCAAGAATTATGCAAAGATTGAGAAGAACCATGATGTTCGTACCGGGCAATAATCCTGCCATGATGCAGGATGCTTTCATCTACGGCCCGGATTCCATTCTGTTATCCGAAAGTTAGGATAACAAAAGTTATCCCAACCTCATTATTATCCCAACCATAAAAGCATATATTCTGTAAAACAGA
>JAUNIV010000237.1:0-4102 GCA_030523385.1 Bacteroidales bacterium
GTTGGCCGGGTGGTATGTTGACTAACTTCCCGACTATCCGTAAGGCTGTGAAGAAAATGGCTACTATCGATAAACTGACAAACGATGGTACTTATGCAAACCTCTCAAAAAGAGAAGTTCTGCAGATCTCTCGTCAGCGTGCTAAGTTGGAAAAGAACTTAGGTTCTATCGCCGATTTGACTCGTCTGCCCTCTGCATTGTTCGTTATCGACGTAATGAAGGAAAATATCGCTGTACGCGAAGCCAACCGTTTGGGTATCCCCGTGTTTGCAATCGTTGATACAAACTCAGATCCTTCAAATGTAGATTTCGTAATTCCTGCTAACGATGACGCTACTAAGTCTGTAGAAGTAATTCTGGATGCTTGCTGTGGTGCTATCGCTGAAGGTCTGGAAGAAAGAAAGGCTGAGAAGATCGACATGGAAGCTGCCGGCGAAGGTGCTCCTAAGGGCGGTGCAGGCAAGAAGAAAACTTCTAAGGCTCGCATGGACAAGGCTGAAGAAGATGCCATCAACGCATCTAAAGCTGCCGCTTTCCTGAAAGACGACGAAGAAGCTTAATAGATAAGTAAATTGAGAATTGAAAATTGAGAGTTAGGGAAACAAGGTATCTGCCTGTTTGCTTGATTTTCAATTCTCAATTCTCAATTTTCGTTTTAAACGATATTACTAACAATTAAAAAGAAAGAAAATATTATGGCTGTAACTATGGCTGAAATTACCAAGCTTCGTAAAATCAGTGGAGCAGGTATGATGGATTGCAAGAATGCTTTGACAGAAGCTAATGGTGATATAGACAAGGCAATGGAAATCATCCGCAAGAAAGGACAGGCCGTTGCTGCAAAGCGTTCTGACCGCGAAGCTGCCGAAGGCTGTGTGCTGGCAAAGAAAGATGGTGGTTTTGCTGCTATCATCGCTTTGAAGTGCGAAACTGACTTCGTGGCTAAGAATGCTGATTTCGTAGCTTTGACCCAGGCTATCCTGGATGCTGCTGTTGCCAACAAATGCAAGACCCTGGAAGAAGTAAAAGCTCTGCCGATGGGTAATGGAACTGTGCAGGATGCTGTGACAGACCGTAGCGGTATCACGGGTGAAAAGATGGAATTGGATGGTTACAATGTAGTAGAAGGTGAATTTACTTCTATCTATAACCACCAGGGAAAGAACCAGCTTTGTACGATTGTTGCATTCAACAAGCCTGCTGAAGCTGCTGCTCACGGTGTGGCTATGCAGATTGCTGCCATGAACCCCATCGCTATTGATGAAGCCGGTGTGCCCGAATCAGTAAAGCAAGCTGAAATCCAGGTAGCTATCGACAAGACTAAGAAGGAACAGGTAGAAAAGGCTGTTGAGGTAGCTTTGAAGAAGGCCGGTATCAATCCTGCACACGTAGATAGCGAAGACCACATGGAAAGCAACATGGCGAAGGGATGGATCACTGCTGAAGATGTAGCTAAGGCAAAGGAAATCATCGCTTCTGTTTCTGCTGAAAAGGCTGCAAACCTGCCCGAACAGATGATTCAGAACATTGCCAAAGGACGTCTGGGCAAGTTCTTGAAGGAAGTTTGCTTGCTGAACCAGGAAGACATCATGGATGGCAAGAAGACTGTGAAGGAAGTATTGAAGGAAGCCGATCCCGAACTGAAGATCCTCGACTTCAAGCGCTTTACTTTGCGTGCTGAATAATCGGAAACTCGATACATCGTTATTATATCACATAAGTCGAAGTGAAGAAGACAGTTTCTTCGCTTCGACTTTTCAATTTTAATACTATTTGGTCTGGCTGTAGCCTTCGCTCTTTAGCAGGTCGATGATTCGTTGCTTGAATTCCCCTTGAATGATAATCTCGCCTTCTTTTACCGAACCACCTACGCCGCATTTGGTTTTCAGCAACTTACCCAATTCCTTCAAGTCGTCTTCTCTGCCTGTGAAGCCACTGACCAAAGTCACGGTTTTGCCTCCACGTCCTTTCTTCTCTATGCTGACCCGCAGCTTTTGCCGGTTCTTCTCCGGAGTTTCTGCCTCCTCTTCTTCCGTGGTTTCATACTTAAAGTCAGGGTTGGTGGAGTAAACCACATTCAGGCGTTCTTTCCAATCGTTATTTCTCATGTGAATATTGCTTAAATGAATACTCAAAGATAAGACTTTTTTCAGATACCCGCTGCATACGTAACGAATAAAAGTGTACTTTTGTGCATTCCTAATGATAATGCTTGGTGACAAAATGGATATACAGGTACATAAATCTTCGGACAGAGTTCCAGAGCCTACTTTGCGGAGGCTTCCTTGGTATCTTTCGAACGTAAAACTGATGAAAGAGCAGGGGGAAAAGTATGTGTCTTCTACTCAGATATCCAAGCAGATAAACATTGATGCCTCGCAGATAGCCAAAGACCTTTCTTACCTGCACGTATCGGGACGCACCCGCGTGGGCTATGAGGTCGATGCTCTGATAGAAGAGCTGGAGCATTTTTTAGGCTTCACAGATATGCACAAGGCATTTTTGTTTGGTGTAGGTAGTTTGGGGGATGCACTGTTGCGCGATTCCGGCCTGCACCACTTTGGATTGGAGATAGTGGGAGCGTTCGATGTGAAGCCTGAACTGGTAGGCCGGGTGGTGAATGGCGTGCCTGTCTATCATTCCGATGAGTTTGAAGAGAAAATGAAGACATGCGGAGTAAACATCGGCGTGCTCACCGTGCCCATCAATATAGCACAGGAGATTACGGACAAGATGGTGGCAGGCGGCATCAAGGCCGTGTGGAACTTCACCCCTTTCCGCATCCGGGTGCCGGAATATATTGTGGTTCAGAACACTTCGCTTTACGCCCACCTGGCACTCATGTTTAACCGTTTGAACGAAAGAATACAGAAAATATGAAAATTATAGCCGTAGGAATGAACTATGTGGCACACTGCCACGAACTGCATGAAGGAGAGAAACTGCCCGAAGAACCGGTCATTTTCTTGAAACCCGATTCAGCTTTGCTGAAAGATGGTAAGCCGTTCTTTATACCCGACTTTTCACGGCAAGTGGATTATGAGACCGAACTCGTGGTGCGCATCAGCCGTTTGGGTAAGAACATAGCCGAACGTTTTGCTCATCGCTATTACGATGCCGTGACGGTGGGAATCGACTTCACGGCGCGTGATTTGCAAAGACGTTTTCGTGCCGAAGGGAAGCCGTGGGAACTGAGCAAGGGATTCGACAGCTCGGCAGCCATTGGCACTTTTGTGCCGGTAGAGCGTTTCAAGGACATTCAGCAACTCTCTTTCCGCCTGGACATTGACGGGCAGACGGTGCAGAGCGGATCTACTGCCGATATGATTTTCCGGGTGGATGAAATCATTGCATACGTCAGCCGCTTCTATACGCTGAAGATAGGCGATTTGCTCTATACGGGCACTCCGGTGGGAGTGGGGCCTGTCAGCATCGGGCAGCATCTGGAGGGATATTTGGAGAATGAAAAACTTTTAGACTTTTACGTGCGATGAAAATAAGAGTAGGATTCGGATTCGACGTGCATCGGCTGGTGCCCGGACGAGAACTGTGGCTGGGCGGCATACGGCTGGAACACGAATTGGGATTGCTCGGCCATTCGGATGCCGATGTGCTGATTCATGCCATTTGCGATGCCTTGTTGGGAGCCGCCAACATGCGCGACATCGGCTATCATTTCCCCGACACAGCGGGAGAGTTTAAGAATATCGACAGCAAAATCCTGCTGGAACGGACGGTGGGGCTGATTGCTGGCAAGGGCTATCGGGTAGGCAATGTGGACGCCACGGTGTGTGCCGAACGTCCCAAATTGAAAGCTCGCATCCCCGAAATGCAGGAAGTGTTGGCGCGTCTGATGCAGGTCGATGCGGAAGATGTTTCCATCAAAGCCACCACTACGGAGAAGTTGGGCTTTACCGGACGCGAAGAAGGAATCTCGGCGTATGCCACCGTGCTGATTGAAAAAAGCTGATGCGGTCGAGATTTGAGGATAGTATTGGGCAGTTGAGGGACTGCCCTTTTTTATGAAGATATATGCGTGAGCCTACGCATATATCTTCATGGGCTTACGTATATATCTTCGCTGGCCCACGAATATATATTC
>JAUNIV010000237.1:4112-4330 GCA_030523385.1 Bacteroidales bacterium
AAAGATGATGCAATAAAGGGCTTGGATGTAGAAGGCATGATAATCTTCTGCAAAAAAACTCTTTATCATTTGTTTTATTCATTTTAATCTATTTTCGTTGTTATGGTGTTTTACCGAATGGCGAATTGGGCTCGATATTTAGTTTTTGAGTGTTGTTGAAAACAATATTTTTTATGTCAAACTTCGCAACTTTAATTGTATCAGAAGGTAATTATTAA
>JAUNIV010000238.1:0-646 GCA_030523385.1 Bacteroidales bacterium
CTACCAGGAAGTTCATGGCAGCCAATTCCTCCTTTATCTTGTCGGGATTGGCGTGCGGCTTGTCTATCTTGTTGATGGCAAACACGATGGGCACATTGGCAGCCATGGCATGATTGATGGCTTCTTTCGTCTGCGGCATCACGTTGTCATCGGCAGCCACGATGATGATGGCAATATCCGTCACCTTTGCACCGCGGGCACGCATGGCCGTAAATGCTTCGTGACCCGGAGTATCCAGGAAGGTGATGTGTCGTCCGTCTTCCAGTGTCACGTTGTAGGCACCGATGTGCTGCGTGATACCTCCGGCCTCGCCGGCAATTACGTTGGCCTTGCGGATGTAGTCCAGCAACGAAGTCTTACCGTGGTCCACGTGTCCCATTACGGTCACGATCGGTGCGCGCGGCTGCAAGTCTTCTTCCGCATCTTCCTCTTCGGTGATGGCCTGTGCCACTTCGGCGCTGACGTATTCCGTCGTATAGCCGAACTCTTCGGCCACTAAGTTGATGGTTTCGGCATCCAGACGCTGGTTGATAGAAACCATGATACCTATGCTCATACACGTACCGATGACCTGTGTGACAGGAATGTCCATCATGTTTGCCAGCTCATTGGCAGTCACGAATTCGGTCAGCTTCAATACCTTGCT
>JAUNIV010000238.1:656-4287 GCA_030523385.1 Bacteroidales bacterium
CCTGTTCCATCAGGCGGTCGCGCACGTTCTCGCGTTTTTCCTTACGATATTTGGCAGCCTTGTTCTTACCCTTGCTGGTGAGTCGGGCCAAAGTCTCCTTTACCTGCTTTGCTACGTCCTCATCGCTCACTTCGGGCTTCACAACGGGCTTCTTGAAGCGTTCTTTGCCGGGTTTTCCTCCACCTTGGTTGTTGTTCGCCTTTCCGCCGTTGTTGTTTTTGTTAGACTGCTTGCCGCCTTCTTGCTTTGGGTTTGCGCCGGCAGCATTGATATCCACTCGTTCCTTGTTGATGCGGTTACGCTTTTTCTTCTTCGAAGATTCTTCGTTGTTCTGAGAAGCCTTGGCACTCTTTTCGTCGCCTTTGCGGATTTCCTTGATGATGGCATCCTTCATCAGCTTGCGCTGTTCCTGGCGTTGCCTGTCTTGTTCTTCTCTTTCTCTTCTTTTCTCTTCCTTTGACTTCTTCTTGGGACGAGTCGATTGGTTTAATGCAGCCAAATCAATTTGGCCTACTACATTGATTTTCGATTTAAATTCTGTGGTACGAATTTTGAATATTTCGTCTCCTTTCTCCTGAACAGATGTTGTCTCGGTTCTCTCTTTTTCTGTCTCTTTCGACTGTGGAATCATTTCTTCCGTCATTTCTATTTTGGGGGATTGTTCTTCCTTTTGGGCAGGTGCCGGTGTTGCAGCCGAATCCTTTTGTTCCACAGGTTTCGTCTGTTCCGGTGCGGGCTTTGCCTCTGCTGTCTGTGGCGTTTCCTTCGGTGCAGGTTCTGCCACGGCAGGTTCGGGCGTTTCTTTGGGGGCGTTTTTCTTCCCCTCGATGTCTATCCAGCCCACTTGTTTCACCTTGGGCCGCATATCTTCCGACACTACTGCTTTCAGTACTTCTTCTTTTTTCTTCTCTGTCTTGGCTCCAAACCCCTCAATGGAAATGCTTCCTTTGTTACGGTCTTTGTTTTGCCGTTCCTGGCTAAACTTTTCCGATTCCATCTTCAGGTTTTTGTCCGTGCTGAACTCTTTTACAAGTACGGCATATTGTTCTTCGGTAATTTTCGCATTTGGGCTGGCCTCTATGGTATATCCCTTCTTCTGCAAGAACTCAACTACCGTCGCTATTCCTACATTCAGATCTCTTGTTACTTTATTTAGTCTTATCATCATACTATTCAATTCTTAATTTATTTAATTCTTGCCACATTAATGCCGCCCTTGCTCCCATTATTCTTCGAACTCGGCACGAAGCACGCGCAATACGTCGTCCACTGTATTTTCTTCCAAATCGGCTTTCTCAATCAGCATTTCGCGTGGAGCATTCAGCACTGCCTTGGCCGTATCCAGTCCGATACCCTTGATGGCAGTGATTACCCATTCGTCTATCTCGTCCTTGAACTCATCCAGATAGATGTCTTCATCTACGGCGTTCTCGTCCAGTTCGCGATAAACATCGATGGTATATTCGGTCAGCATGCTGGCCAGCTTGATGTTCATACCTCCCTTACCGATGGCTAAGGATACTTCTTCGGGTTTCAGGTAAACTTCGGCGCGGCGGTCTTCTTCGTGCAACACGATGGAAGATACATGGGCCGGGCTCAGCGCACGCTGTATGAAGAGCTGTATGTTTGCCGTATAGTTGATAACGTCGATGTTTTCGTTGCGCAGTTCGCGCACGATGCCGTGGATACGGCTTCCCTTCACACCCACGCAGGCTCCTACCGGGTCGATGCGGTCATCGTAGCTTTCCACAGCTATCTTGGCGCGTTCGCCGGGGATGCGGGCAATCTTGCGGATGGTAATCAGTCCGTCATTAATTTCGGGCACTTCCATCTCAAACAAGCGTTGCAGGAACACGGGCGATGTGCGGCTCAGGATGATTTTGGGATTGTTGTTCTTGTTATCGACACGTGCCACCACGGCGCGTGCTGTTTCTCCTTTGCGATAGAAGTCGCCCGGTATCTGTTCCGTCTTGGGCAAGAGCAGCTCGTTGCCTTCATCGTCAAGCAGCAACATTTCCTTTTTCCATATCTGATAAACCTCAGCGTTGATGACAGTCCCCACTTTGTCTATGTACTTGTTGTAGAGGCTGTCTTTCTCCAGTTCCAGAATCTTCGAAGCCAAAGTCTGGCGCAAGTTCAGGATGGCACGCCGTCCGAACTTGGCAAAGATTACTTCGTCCGTCACCTCTTCTCCTACCTCGTATGAAGCATCAATCTTCCGTGCTTCGGTCAGTGAAATCTGCATGTTGGGATTCACCAGTGCATCGTCAGCCACTACGGTGCGGTTACGCCATATTTCGAAGTCACCTTTGTCGGGGTTCACGATTACGTCGTAATTCTCGTCAGTGCCAAACATCTTCGCAATTACGCTGCGGAAGGACTCTTCGAGCACGCTCACCATCGTGGTGCGGTCTATATTCTTCAGTTCCTTAAATTCCGAAAAGGTATCAATCAGGCTGATTGTTTCATCTTTCTTGGCCATAATTATTTAAAACTTATTGAGTATTTAGTGTTTTTAATATCAGCATACGAGAAAGTGACGTCTTCGTCCACCAGTTTGGGGCGTTTGGCTCCTTCGGGTTTTACTTTCTTCTTGACGGTCACGGTGAAGTTTTCTTCGTTGGCATCCTTCAAGATTCCTTCCACTTTCTTTCCTTCGTTGGTGAGGACTTCCACTTCTTTGCCTATGTGTATCAAATACTGTTGCAACACCTTGAAGGGTTGTCCGATACCCGCCGAACCTACTTCCAGTTCATAATCTTCCTCTTCGCGGTTCAGTTTGGATTCTATGTAGCGGCTCAGCTCCACGCAATCGTCAATCCACACGCCTTCTGCATGGTCTATTTCCACTACAATTTTGTCATCTGTGCTCACGGTGACATCTACCAAAAAGTAATCTTTACCTTCCAGCCACTCGTCAACAATACGGGTTACTACGTTTTTATCTATCATTTATTCACTTTTAAGAACAAAAAAAGGGCTTAATCAAGCCCCACCATTCATCCAATTCGGTGCAAAGATATAAATTATCTGTCAGTGCTACAAAATATTCGGCTAAAAAAATGTAGTTTTGCAGAAAGTTATGATATTATGAAGAAAAGTAATTTAAACACTAACAAACAATTCATGGTGGGCAACGGCCTGTTGGCTTTTGCCATCTTTGCGGTAGTCATTATTTTCCTCTACATGTCTTTCCGCTTTCAGCGCAGTGCGGACAAGGTGGTGACCTACGACGGGCGTTATGGCATCGAGCTGACCGAAGACTTTGCAGGCGACAGCATTTCGGTTTACTTGAACGATAGCCTGCTGCTGAACCGCACCATGCCCGATGCTTGCCTGAAGGTAGAGATTGACCGCTTTGCCGAAAGCAGTGTCCTCATTGTGGTAGATAACCGGACGGATAAGGCAACTCCTTTCAACCTGAATCCCGACGGCAGCCTGGTGGAAGTCCGCAAGAGTGGCGATGTGGTTTACATCTCGGAGAAAGAGACCGGACAGCCGCAGTAGGTTCCAAAAGTTTTTTTGACCGTATCAAAATTATTTTTTAAAGGACCAAAAACTTTTTTTAAAGCATCAAATCACCGGTTTGATACTATCAAAATCCTCCTCAGAAACCGTTACTTTCTTTTAT
>JAUNIV010000239.1 GCA_030523385.1 Bacteroidales bacterium
CTCCACGTCCGCATGACCGTGCAAAGTGGGACGACGAAACGGCAAGCTGGCAGTAAGCAGGTGCGGATTTCACGGTATCAAACGGTGGATTTCACCCTTTGAAAAATTTTTTTCGCCCTGTCAAAACTTAGGTTTGATACCGCGAAAAAAGATTCGTCGGATACATTGGAGAAATATATAAATATTTGATTTGTAGAAATATAGAAAATGAAATATGTCTTAGCAATAGATTCGTTCAAAGGTTGCCTGTCTTCTGCGGAAGCGGAGGCAACCGTGGCATCGGCACTTCGTGAAAAGGGCGGAGAGGTGGTGGCTTTACCCATGTCGGACGGTGGAGAAGGCATGTTGGAGGCATTCACTGCCGTACTGAAAGGGAGGTTGGTGGGTGCAGACGTGCATGACCCCTTGATGCGCCCCATTACCGCCCCATACGGCATAACTACCGACGGCACGGCCATTATAGAAACTTCGAAGGCATGCGGACTGACGCTGATGAAGGAGGAAGAACGCAATCCGCTGAAAGCCACTACATACGGGGTAGGCGAACTGATTGCCCATGCCGTGCGGAATGGATGTCGACGCTTCATCGTCGGATTGGGAGGAAGCGGCACAAGCGATGCCGGCATGGGGATGTTGGAGGCATTGGCACACAATTTTTCGGAAGCGAAAAGCATCGACGGAATATCGGATTCCTTTCTGAAAGACTGCCGCTTCACGCTGGCCTGCGATGTGCGCAACCCGCTCTGTGGGCCGGAGGGCGCGGCTTATACCTTTGCCCGCCAAAAAGGAGCTACGGAAGATATGTTGGAGAAATTGGACGAAAGGGCGAGGCAGTTTGCCCGTATGTCGGCTCGTCGTCTCGGCTATGACCGTTCATCGGTGCCCGGAGCCGGTGCGGCAGGAGGTTTGGGCTATGCGTTCTTGCAATACCTCGGAGCTTCCACCCGGTCGGGAGCCGACTTGCTGCTTGATTGGGTGGATTTTGACCGTCTGATAGCCCATGCCGATGTGGTCATAACGGGCGAAGGCCGTGCCGACGCTCAGACATTGATGGGGAAACTTCCGGAGCGTGTGTTGCGCAGGGCGCAGGGCAAGGGCATCCCTGTCTGGCTGATGGCCGGAGCGGTGTCGGACAAGGAGCGGCTGCTGGAGGCAGGCTTCGCAAGGGCAGACGGCATCACACCGGACAATATGCCGATACGCGAAGCCCTCAGGCCGGAGGTGGCGCGTGAGAATATCCGGCGCTGGGTCGGGAGAATTGTCGCGCCATGAAGCATTGCTGCTTGTTTTTTTCGCTTATTTCGGCAATATTGCGTATTTTTGCACAGATTTGATAAGTAAGATTTGTATGGAAAAGAAAATAAAGCAACTGTTATTGTGTTTGCAACTGGAGTTTGCGCTTTTGTGGCTGCTGCCTCTGCTGCTGGTCGTGTTATACGAAGCAGGCCTGCTGACTGAGGGCATCTATGCCGACGATGTGCGCATGAATTATATCCTACAGACTTTGGGCATTTTGCTCGCCATCGGGCTGATTCCCTTTTCGCTCCGGCTGTTCAGCATGTCGTTGGTGAAGTATGTCCGTAGCCTTTCCCTGCCCGAAGCGTTGAAGAGTTATCGCCGTTGGAGCGAGGTGCGTATAGGCTTGCTGCTGGTGGCTGTGTTGGTGAACCTCTCTTTCTATTACCTGACGATGGACAATACGGGCGTTCTTTGTGCCGTCATGGCGCTTATCGCTTCCCTGTTTTGTGTCCCCACGCGCAGGCGCATGCTCGACGAGCTGGACTTGGTGAAGGACGAACATAACACTCCTGCCTTATGACCGGGGGTGGAGAATGGCTGAGGGGGGCAGGGGTGAGGCTTCGCGCGCCCGAACCGGAAGACCTGGAAGTGATGTTCCGGATTGAAAACTCCTCGGATTTGTGGGAGATGAGCAACACCACCGGACCGTATTCGCGTTTCCATCTGAAGCAATACATGGAGCAATCGCAGAATGACTTGTTTGCCGACAGGCAGCTGCGTCTGATGATAACGCAGGAGGATTCGGGACAGGTGATGGGCATGGTGGATGTGTGTACTTTCGACCCCTTGCACAATCGGGCCGAAGTGGGCATCGTGGTAGATAGGGAGTTTCGCAGCCGGGGTATCGGGAGTATCGCCTTGGGCTTGCTGGAGGATTATTGTTTCGGCTATTTAGGCATCCATCAGCTCTATGCCTACATTGCGGTGAAAAACACTTCCTGCCGTAGTCTGTTTCAATCACATGGTTACGAGGAGACGGCTTTCCTGAAGGATTGGGTGCATGTGGCAGGGGGGTATGCCGATGCGTTGGTGGTGCAGAAGATAAAGGTATAGTGTAGGGGCGGACGCATGGGACCGCCCTAACATCTTATATTAATTGGAATCTTTCGGCAAGCGATTCCCTATCTGAAGGGCGTCGTATATCATCTTGGCTGTTTCTTCATTGCCCAAAGGCCCGCTGTTTATCATCAGGTGATACTGGTGACATTCGCCCCATTCATAGCCTGTGTAGTGCAGGCAGTGTTCGCGGCGTTCGTTGTCCATACGTTTCAATATGGATTCGGAATCTGCCTGAGGCACGCCATACTCGGACACGATGCGCCGGGTGCGGTAAGCCTTGTCAGCATAGATGAAGACATGGAAGCAGTTGGCGCGCTCTTTCAGGATGAAGTTGGCCAGACGGCCTACGATGACGCACGATTCTCTGCCGGCAATGTCGCGGATAACCTGACTCTGTGCGCGGAATACGGCGGTCTGTGTCGGGTTGTCATACGCGATGCGTCCATCCACGGTCTGTTCGTTCTCTTGGATAAGCCCTTCGCTTAGTCCGCTTTCTTGGGCAGTAAGTGCTATCAGGTTCTTGTCATACAGCTTGACGCCCAACTTCTGCGCCAGCAACTGTCCGATGTGGCGTCCGCCCGAACCATATTCGCGCGAAATGGTGATGACAAGCGGCAACTTCTGTGCGTCGCTTCCGGCAACAGGAATGCTTGCGGCAGCCGTCTCGTGACGGGCCAGTCGGTTCTTCGGGTTGAAGGAAGAAGCATGGTTTCTGCCAAATACATAATAATATCCCCATGACAATACGCACGACAAGGAGATGATGAGGAACATGGCATTGTAGTCCAAATACTTCACCAATACGCCTGCCAGGAATCCGCCTAAGGCGATACCGAAGTCGAAAGCCACGAAGAAGGTGGAGCTGGCGGCTCCTCGTCTTTCGGGGGCTACGGCGTGCATGGCCATGGTTTGCAAGGACGGCTGAATGGCTCCGAAGCTATAGCCCAACAGCAATGCCGACAGGATGTAGCAGGGGATGTTGTGTGCAAAGACCAGCAGCAGGATGCCTGCTATGATGGCGGCATTGCCCGAATAGACCAACTTGGCCTCTCCGTATTTATCGACCGCGCGTCCCAACAGGATACGGGTGAGCACCGTGGCCACCGCGATGCAGATGAAGTAGATACCTCCGCTGGGCAGGTGGTAGGTGGTGGCATAGATAGCTACATATACCTCTATGACTCCGTAGGCCATCATGAAGAAGAACTGGGTGATGGAGGCGGGCAGCGACATCGGCTCGAACAGCTCGCTCAGCTTCAGCGGTTCGGTAGATAATTTATAGTTGCGGCTTTTGATGCTGATACCTATCAGCAGTGCCAGCAGGGCAGCCAGTGCGGTGGTGGCAAAGAGCGGACGGAATCCCCATACGTTCATGATGGCCAGCCCCATAGCCGGTGCCACAGCCGTAGAGATGGCCATGGAAAGACCATACATGCCCAAACCTTCGCCCATGCGGCTGTGAGGGATTATATCGGTCACCCACGTGGAAGTGGCATTACTGGAGGCCGCATGGAAAGCACCGTGGAGCGTACGCAGCAAGATAGCCATGGCAATACCGGCCGACACGAAATAGCCCATCGGGATAAGTGCCATTCCTATCATGCCCAATACCAGGATGGTGCACCGTCCTTTGGTATCGACAAGCCACCCTACGAAAGGTCGGGACACGATGGAGGCGATGCTGAAGAGGGCTGTGGCCAATCCGATGGCTACGGCATCTCCGCCCAAATAGGTCACGAAGAACGGGAAGGTGGGCAATAAAGCGTGGAAATTCACAAAAACGAAAAAGTTGACCAGACAGATCTTTATGAAAGATCCGGTCCAAAGTCTGGGTTGGTTCATCATTCTGTTTACATTCATAATTATATATTATTTATGCGAATCAGGAGTTGAAAATCGCTTCTGATTCATGTTTTAAAAGTT
>JAUNIV010000240.1:0-2269 GCA_030523385.1 Bacteroidales bacterium
TTTTAAAACATGAATCAGAAGCGATTTTCAACTCCTGATTCGCATTATTAATTAAAAGATACAATAAGAATGAAAGAACAGATTCAAAAAAAACTCAATGACTCGCCAGTGTTGCGATGGACGGCCTTGGTACTGGTAGCGTCCAGCATGTTTTTCGCCTACATGTTTGTCGATGTACTCTCTCCGTTGCAAACCATGCTCGAAACCCAGCGCGGCTGGAATGCCGATACATACGGAACTTTTGCCAGTTCGGAATATTTTCTGAATGTTTTCGTCTTCTTCCTAATCTTTGCCGGAATCATTTTGGACAAGATGGGTGTGCGTTTCACTGCCATCCTTTCCGGTGCGGTGATGGTGTTGGGTGGTGGTATCAAGCTCTATGCCATCAGTCCCATGTTTGCCGAAGGCAATGCACTTTATGACCTGCTCAACTCCTTCTGGACTTCCTTTCCCGCTACGGCCAAACTGGCTTCTGCCGGCTTTGCCATCTTCGGCTGCGGAGTGGAAATGGCAGGAATCACGGTGTCCAAAGCCATCGTAAAGTGGTTTACGGGTAAGGAAATGGCATTGGCCATGGGACTGGAAATGGCTATCGCCCGTCTGGGTGTGTTTGCCGTGTTCCGTCTTTCTCCCTTCCTGGCCGATTTGGGCACCCCCGACGTAGTGCGTCCGGTGGCTGTGGTATGCGGTCTGCTGTGCATTGGCTTGTTGTCGTTCATCGTTTACTCCTTCATGGACAGAAAACTGGACAAGCAGTTGGGTGAAGAAGCCAATGGTGAACCCGAAGAACCGTTTAAGGTCAGCGATTTGGGCATTTTGTTCACCAGTAAGACCTTCTTGATTGTAGCTGCCTTGTGCGTGCTCTATTATTCTGCCATCTTCCCCTTCCAGAAGTTTGCCACCAGCATGCTCGAAAACCGTCTGGACATGGCCACAGCCGATGCTTCCGCCCTGTTCTCCTGGTTCCCCATCGGTGCCATGGTGCTCACTCCGCTGTTGGGCTGGTATCTTGATAACAAAGGAAAGGGTGCCACCATGCTCATTTTGGGTGCTTTGCTGATGAGCGTATGCCACTTGATATTTGCTCTTTATCCGCTCGATGGAAGTGCTTCAGGCTTTGCTGTAGCTTATGCTGCCATCATCGTTTTGGGTATTTCCTTCTCACTGGTGCCCGCAGCCTTGTGGCCTTCGGTGCCCAAACTGGTAGAGAACCGTTATTTGGGTTCTGCCTATTCGGTCATTTTCTGGATTCAGAACATCGGTCTGTGGGCTTTCCCTATTATTATAGGTAAGGCATTGATTTGGGCCAATCCGGGCGTAGAAGCTGGCGGACAGTATGACTACAAGGTGCCTATGCTGATTTTTGCCAGCTTAGGTGTGTTGGCTTTTGTTTTGGGCATCTGGCTGAAGGCAGAAAACAAGAAGAAAGGTTACGGACTGGAAGATGCCAATATCAAGAAATAATTCACCTTTTAAATAGCATGAACTAATCCCGCCTCTTGCTAACCCCTATCGGTCGGCAGGAGGCGGTTGTTTTATCCGAATTCATTTAGATTTTCCTACCGATATAGAACACGTAGCCGTAGAAGTCTTTGTACTTGTCGTACAATGATTCCTCGTGCCACGAAAACTTTACCAGCTCTTCGGCTGTCGGATTGCCGGGATTATCCCTCAAGAACCGTTCCCTTACGGCATGCATCGGACGGTAATAGTTGTCCGTCCAACAGTTCTCCGGTAGGGCAAACACGGCTACGGGCATGTAGCCGGCATCCTGCATCTGCGCCACCTTGTGCGGGATAGTGTCTATCTCCGGATAGCAGTCCATCCAAAAATCGGTTATCTCCATCGGACGCTTGTCGGTAAACCAAGAGTTTTCGGTCACAGCTACGTAACCACCCGGCTTCAGGAAATCGCGCCAATAGTTGAGACCACGCTCGAATCCGATGTTATATATGGCACCTTCCGACCATATCAGGTCAAGTGATTCCTTTGCAAATGGCAACGTGTCCATTGAGCCTACTATGCCTTTCACCCGTTCGCTAAGACCAAGTGCCTCTGCATGGCTGTTGAAGCGGTCGATGAAGGCAGGAAACATATCAAGGCCAGTGATGCATCCCGGCGCATGACGGGCCAGTACCATTGTTTGTCCTCCCGTGCCACACCCGAGATCGGCAATCAGCGAGTCGTCCGTCAGACCATGAATGAACTCCCGCGCCTTTACTGTCATTTGCGGACTTCCCGGTCCCTGCCGTTCTGTATTGAGAAAAAA
>JAUNIV010000240.1:2279-4249 GCA_030523385.1 Bacteroidales bacterium
CATCTCCATGTCAAATTCGTGCATGTTATTATTGTTGTCGTTATTCATTTCCTATGTTTTTTTGTGTATGTATACAGGGCTTCTCCCGTTTTACACACGGTTAAAAATTGAATGATAAAGTATAAAGGAACACTCCCGAAAGAACTTCCGAGAGCAAATAGGAACAATCCGCTTCATGAAGACGGATTGTTTACTACACAATATCCGATTGATGATTGACTGTCATGCTGCAAAGGTACGACTATCTTTGAGATTTGCAAAATCTGCTACAAGAAATCAGATTTTACGAATCTTTCTTGCACATTCAAGATTTTCTTGATAACTTGCCATAGTGTTATCATTCCATTTTAAGTAAGTTCTAAATCAAAAAGGCGGTATGTCAAACAGTTGTAAATGTCCTTATTGTGGACAGAAGTTGACTTTCCTACAATGTTTGGAGTATTTCAACAAGGGGAAGGTACATTATGTGCAGTGCAATAACTGCGAACGCAACATCCACCCCCGAAAAGATCCATATTCATCCCATAAGGGAGTCTATTTTGGCATGCTATCAGTTTGGCTACCCGGAACGATTTGCCTGTATGTATTCCATACCGATTTCATTACAGCCTGTTTAGTAGCCCTTCCTTTCATTGCCGTTACTTTATTCTTAGGCATATATATTTGGTATAAGAATCTATACTTTGAGTAAGTCAATCGTAATCGATTTTTCTTGTTTTTCTTCAGACAGGCAACTGTAACAATATAGTAGGATTCTATTTCAATTTATTGAATGCTTCTGCAAAAAAGCGATCAAACCACTCGAAGCTCTGATTGGCAATTTCGTGTTTGGCAGATTTCTTAATATAGAGTGCTACAATCTCCCCATAATTGGAATTTCCATCAACAAATGTAATACTGTCAAAAAGATACATGTATTGTTGCACACGCTTGATTCCCTCATAAAAGTTATATTCAATGATTTCATCCGCCACATCGTGTCCCCCAAGCATTTTTCTCTGCATTACTCTCGTCGTACTTTCTTCTAAAGAGCCTAGCCCGAAGTATATAAGCGTAATTTTATACCCTACTTCTTTAAACTCTTCAATCATGTTTAGAATGAGATTATTGGAAAAATTTGTTTCAAAAGCAAAGTCCTTATGTTGCGCAATGGCTTCGTCCTTTTGTTTCTGTAATTCGCTTGCTACCGTACCACTAATCCAACGTTCTTCCCAATCAGGGTGTTCTTTGCGTAGATTGAGTGCAAGCAAATCCCCATCAAAGGATTTGCAATGTACATAATAAGGAGACAAGCGGCTTTTCCCTGCTCCGTTTGCACCTGCTATTACAGTAAATTCCGGACGTATTTCCATTGATTATTTATTTAACAGATAGGCATATCTTCCTTTCCCTTTATCTGCAATCCTTGAAATAACTCTATAGCTTCTTTCCTTACGGATAAACTCGACCAAGTCTTCGCTTCCATCAGGATTTGCCAAATAAAAATTGCCTTGTTTGTCCCAAAATGGAATGGAAATCCCTTTTGCCCAACCCTCTAAATAAATGCGTTCTATCTCCTTACGCACATTATCGTTCACTTCTTTAACAGTTTTTCCATTAGAGAGCTTGATGTTTTCGATGTCTGTATATTCACACATAATAGTCTGCAATTTTCACCGGCAAAGGTATTAATAAAAAATGAAACGCGAAAAAATGTGGCAAAAGATTGTCCCTTATAGAAGATAGAAACTGCATCAATGAACTCCGATAGAGATTATATAATACCATAAAACCATAGATAGCTTACCGCAATAAATCCGACAAATTCTCCCACGCATTAGCACAGAAATGAATGAAAGTTTCATCAAATTTCTGAGAAGTTTCGCGAAACTTTTCTGAAAAACCGCGCAATCTTATGAATTCACAGATTCATAACACACTGAATTTCAATAGAAAACATTTTACCCATATATATATAAATAAAATATAAA
>JAUNIV010000241.1 GCA_030523385.1 Bacteroidales bacterium
GTCAGCATTTTAGCGAGAAAAAATGTTGTATTCGGCAGTAACTTCGCTTATTTGATGGTTTTCCAGCCGATAGACCACACCGGGATAATCGGTCAGCAGATTCAGATTGTGCGTTGACATGAGTATGGCCGACCCTGTGGCACAGATGGATTTGAGCAGTTCCACAATTTTCCGTCCGGTTTCCGTGTCTAAGTTTCCGGTAGGTTCGTCGGCCAGTATGATGTCCGGTTTGTTCAGTATGGCTCGTGCTATGACGATGCGCTGTTGCTCTCCGCCAGACAGTTCATGGGGCATCTTGTAGCCTTTGCCGGACATGCCTACCTGTTCCAACACTTCTTCGATGCGTGCATCCACCACGGCTCTGTTGCTCCAGCCCGTAGCCCGCAATACGAAGCTCAGATTGTCGTGCACATTGCGGTCGGTCAGGAGTTGGAAGTCCTGGAAGACGATGCCCAACTTGCGGCGCAGTTCGGGGATGTGTTTCCGCTTGATGCGTTTCATGTCATATCCCAACACTTCCGCCTCGCCCGACAGAATCTCCAGTTCACCGTATATGGTTTTCAGCAGGGATGTTTTTCCGGAGCCTACTTTGCCTGTCAAGTACACAAACTCTCCTTTGTTCAGTTCCAGGTTGATGCCTTTCAGCACTTCCTGTTCCTGCTGGTTGATATACACATCCTTATATCGTATCAACGGTTCGTCCATATCCTTTAATGTTTTTTCCAGGTGGCACTGTGGCGTTCTTTCAGTTCGCGTGCCAGGTCTTCTATGCGATAGCCTTTGGAGGTGAGCAGTACGATGAGGTGATACAGCAGGTCGGCTCCTTCATAAATCAGTCGTTCGTCCGTGCCGTTGCATGCCTCTATCACTGTTTCCACGGCTTCCTCGCCCACCTTCTGTGCCATCTTGTTCACGCCGGAGCGGAACAGGCTGGTGGTGTAGGAGCCTTCGGGCATTTCTTCGTGACGTCGGTCGATGAAGTCTTGCAGTTCTTTCAGGAACATGACGTCTTCTTTGTTTTCTTCGCCCCAGCATGTGTCTGTGCCGGTGTGGCACACAGGCCCTACGGGATTTACCTTAATAAGCAAGGTGTCCTTGTCACAATCTTCCTTGATGGAAACCACGTGTAGGAAGTTTCCGCTCTCTTCTCCTTTG
This sequence comes from Bacteroidales bacterium, assembly GCA_030523385.1. Classification (GTDB taxonomy): domain Bacteria; phylum Bacteroidota; class Bacteroidia; order Bacteroidales; family Bacteroidaceae; genus Phocaeicola. The sequence goes on from JAUNIV010000241.1 coordinate 1,156, forward strand.
GTCCACAGGCGGTTTTTGGTACGGCTAAAGAAAGTCACCTTTCCGGTTTCCACTGTCCGGCGGTAAGCCTCTTCGTTCATGAATCCTAACATCAGCACCTTGTTTGTGCTGTTGTCTTGTATGATGGCAGGTATCAGCCCGTTCATTTTTTCAAAATCCAAATCCATTTCTTTTTCCTTATATTAATATGATTCGTAATTCGGTATCACAATCTTACGTTGATGCCTTGGCTGCAAAGATACTGTTTTAATTCGGGAATCCCTATTTCGCCGAAGTGAAAAACGCTGGCAGCCAGTGCGGCGTCTGCTTTTCCCAATGTGAAGGCATCGCGGAAGTGCTCCATGCGTCCTGCTCCGCCCGATGCGATGACGGGGATGGTGAGCTGTTCGGCCAGTTGGGCCAGTGCTTCGTTGGCATATCCCGTCTTCACTCCGTCGTGGTTCATGCTGGTGAAGAGTATTTCTCCTGCGCCGCGGTCGTTCACCTCTTTGGCCCAGTCCATCAGGTATCTGTCTGTCTCTATGCGCCCGCCGTTCAGGTAGCATTTCCATCCCGTTTCGGTCTGCCGGGCATCTATGGCCACCACGCACACCTGCGAGCCGAAGTGTCGGGCTATCTCGTCCACCAGTTGCGGGCGGCGTATGGCCGATGAATTAATAGAAACCTTGTCGGCTCCGGCGTTCAGCAGCCGGTCCACGTCGCTCAGTTCGTTGATGCCTCCGCCCACGGTGAAGGGGATGCTGATGTGGGCAGCCACCCGTTTCACCAAGTCGGTGAATGTCTTTCGTCCTTCGTGGCTGGCGGTGATGTCCAGATACACCAGCTCGTCTGCTCCCTGCTCGCTGTAGGCGCGTCCCAGTTCCACCGGGTCGCCCGCTTGCCGCAGGTTCACGAAGTTGGTTCCTTTCACGGTCTGCCCGTCTTTGATGTCCAAGCAGGGTATGATTCTTTTTGCTAACATGATATTCTTTTACATGAAACGGTTCAAGTCTTTCAGTGTAATTCTGCCTTCGTAGAGTGCCTTGCCGAACACCACGGCGGGCACCCGTGCCTCTTCCAGCTCGATGATGTCTTGCAGACAGCTTACGCCTCCGCTAGCTATCAGGTGAAGGTCGGGGAAGCGGGTGAGTACCTGCTTATACAGTTCCGTAGATGGACCTTGCAACATACCGTCGCGGCTGATGTCTGTACACAGCACTTTAGTGATGCCTTCTTTGGTGTAGTCATCCAGGAAAGGAATCAGTTCTTGCGGCCCTTCTTCCTTCCATCCGCTCACGGATATGCGGTTGTCCTTCACGTCGGCTCCCAATATGATTTTCTCGTTGCCATATTGTTGCAGCCACTTCTTGAACAGGTCGGGGGCTTTGACGGCCACACTGCCCAAAGTAACCATCTGCGCACCGTTCTCGAAAGCGATGAGCAAGTCTTCGTCGGTCTTTATGCCTCCTCCGAAGTCGATGATGAGCGAAGTGCGTCCGGCTATCTGCTCCAACACCCGGTAGTTCACCACGTGGTGCGAGGCAGCACCGTCCAGGTCAACCACGTGCAGGCGGCGTATGCCGTGAGCCTCAAATTCTTTGGCTACTTCCAGCGGGTTCTCGTTATACACCTTCTGCGTGTTGTAGTCGCCTTGCGAGAGGCGCACGCATTTTCCGTCAATAATGTCTATGGCAGGAATTAACTCTATCATATTTCTTGTTGTCTTTTTCTTTGTTGGTTATCACAGTTCCAAGAAGTTCTTCAGGATTCTTTCTCCCACGGCTCCGCTCTTTTCGGGGTGGAACTGCGTAGCGTAGAAGTTGTCTTTGTGCAGTGCCGAGCTGTAGGGCAACACATAGTCGGTCTGTGCGGCGGTAAACTCATTGAGCGGCACGTAGAAACTATGTACGAAATACACAAACTCCTCCTTGTCGAATCCGCGGAACAGTTCGCTTCGCGTGTTTGTCAGCGTGTTCCATCCCATGTGGGGCACCTTGTCCTCGTGTCGGGTGGGGCGAAACAGCTTCACGTCCGTGTGGAAGATGTCCAAGCACTGTGCATCCCCCTCTTCGGAGTGACGGCACATCAGTTGCATGCCCAGGCAGATGCCCAATACGGGTTGTTTCAAGTTCTTTATCACCTCGTCCAAGTGGTTCTCGCGCAGGTGGTTCATGGTAGTACCCGCTTCGCCCACTCCGGGGAAGATGACTTTGTCGGCCGCCATCAGCACCTCCTTGTCGGCAGTGACGATGGCCTCAGCTCCGAGCCGTTTCAGTGCATGGTCCACGGAGTAGATGTTTCCGGCGTTGTATTTCACGATTGCTATTTTCATCAGTTGAAGATGACTGTTTTATTTTTATATGCCAATACTTTTCTGTCTATATGCTTCTGCACCGCGCGCGAAAGGACAATCTTTTCCAGGTCCTTTCCCTTGCTCACCAAGTCCTGCACGGTGTCTTTGTGCGTGATGCGCACCACGTCTTGCTCTATGATGGGGCCCGCGTCCAGTTCGCTGGTCACATAGTGGCTGGTGGCCCCGATGATTTTCACTCCCCGTTCAAAGGCGGCATGGTAGGGTTTGGCTCCCACGAAAGCCGGCAGGAAGGAGTGGTGTATATTGATGATGCGGTTGGGATACGCCTCTATCATCTGTTCGGAGATGACCTGCATGTAGCGTGCCAGCACAATGAAGTTGATGCGATGTTTGGCCAGCAGTTCCATTTCCGCCTTTTCCTGTTCCAGCTTGTTCTCGCGGCTGATGGGGAAGAGGTAGAACGGGATGCCGAAGCGTTCGGCCACGTGTTGCAGGTCGGGATGGTTGCTCACGATGAGCGGTATCTCCACGTTCCATTCTCCGGCAGTGTAGCGCGCCAGCATGTCAAACAGGCAGTGCGACATCTTAGACACGAAGATGGCCATGCGCGGCTTCACGTCCGAGAAGTAGAGGCGGAATTTCATCTCATACTTCTGTGCATACAGCGTCTCGAAGTAGTCCGTTATCTTGTCTTTTGGAATAAAGAAATCCTTCAGTTCCCATTCTATACGCATGAAAAAGATATTCTCCACATGGTCCACATACTGGTCCAGATAGACAATGTTGCC
>JAUNIV010000242.1 GCA_030523385.1 Bacteroidales bacterium
AGTTAATACTTTTATTTTTACCCTTCCCTGACACAGTTCAATTTACGGCCTCAAGAAGTACAATATATATTATAGGTAATGATTCATCTGAACAACGGAAACAAAGAGATACTCCGGATAGCCGTCCCGTCCATCGTGTCGAACATCACCGTTCCTCTGTTGGGGCTGGTAGATGTCACCATCGTGGGACACTTGGGAGCTGCTTCCTACATCGGTGCCATAGCCGTGGGCGGCATGCTGTTCAATATCATCTACTGGATTTTCGGCTTCCTGCGAATGGGCACCAGCGGCATGACCTCGCAGGCATACGGTCGTCGCGACTCCGATGAAATGGCCCGGTTGCTCATGCGCTCCACAGGTGCAGGGCTGTTTATCGCCCTCTGCCTGCTGGTTTTACAATATCCCATTGAGAAGACAGCATTCACGCTTATCCACACCACCCCCGAAGTGGAACAACTGGCAAGCGTGTATTTCCGTATCTGCATTTGGGGTGCACCAGCCGTGTTAGGACTGTATAGTTTCTCGGGATGGTTCATCGGCATGCAGAACTCACGCTTCCCCATGTACATAGCCATTACGCAAAACTTGGTAAACATTGCAGCCAGCCTTGTGCTGGTCTATTTTCTGCACATGAAGATAGAAGGTGTAGCCATGGGTACGCTGATAGCCCAATATGCCGGTCTGCTGATGGCCGGAGTGCTATGGATGCATCGTTACGGCGCACTCCGGAAACGCTTCGAGTGGAATGTATTCTTCGACAAGCAAGCCATGAACCGCTTCTTTCGGGTGAACCGCGACATCTTTCTTCGCACCGTGTGTCTGGTGGCTGTCACCGTGTTCTTCACTTCGGCGGGAGCGACACAAGGCGAGGTGATACTGGCCGTAAATACCCTGCTCATGCAACTGTTCACGCTATTCTCCTACATCATGGACGGCTTTGCCTATGCAGGCGAAGCACTGGCAGGCAAATACATCGGAGCCAACGACAGTCGGGCTTTGCATCAGACTATCCGTCGACTCTTCGGTTGGGGCATCGGACTTTCCATTGCCTTTACCTTGTTATATGGTTGGGGCGGTCCGACTTTCCTAAGCCTGCTCACAGACGAGACGAGTGTCATCCTTGCATCCGAAAGCTACTTCTATTGGGTATTGGCTATTCCGCTGGCAGGGTTTTCGGCTTTCCTGCTCGATGGAATCTTCATTGGTGCCACTGCCACAGGCTTGATGCTGAAAGCCATGTTTGTAGCATCCGTCAGCTTTTTCCTTGTTTATTATGGCTTTCGCGATGCGATGGGCAACCATGCCCTTTGGATGGCTTTCATTATCTATTTGTTCTTGCGCGGGGCAGTGCAAGCATTCTTGGGGAGAAAGATATAAAATCTTTTCCCTATAAACCTGATTACTTCTCATGTAATTTCGTAACTTTGTACGGAACAAAGAAAAACAAAGCAATTATGGCAAGATTTAAAAGAATACTGTTAAAACTGAGCGGCGAAAGCCTGATGGGTGAGAAACAATATGGCATAGACGAGAAGCGTCTGGGTGAATATGCACAACAAATCAAGGAAATACACGATTTGGGTGTGCAGATAGGAATCGTGATAGGCGGCGGAAACATATTCCGCGGACTGAGCGGAGCCTCCAAAGGGTTCGACCGGGTGAAGGGCGACCAGATGGGAATGCTGGCTACGGTCATCAACAGCTTGGGACTCAGCTCGGCATTGGGAGCCGTGGGAGTAAAAGCACGTGTGCTGACAGCCGTGCGCATGGAACCCATAGGCGAGTTCTACAGCAAGTGGAAAGCCATCGAATCATTGGAGAATGGAGAAGTGGTCATCATGTCGGCCGGTACGGGCAATCCGTTCTTTACTACGGATACAGGTTCTTCCCTGCGCGGCATCGAGATAGAAGCTGACGTGATGCTGAAAGGTACTCGCGTGGATGGCATCTACACTGCCGACCCCGAAAAGGATCCTACCGCCACTAAGTTCGACGACATCACATACGACGAAGTATTAAGACGCGGCTTGAAGGTGATGGACCTGACCGCCACCTGCATGTGTAAGGAGAACAATCTGCCTATCATCGTGTTCAACATGGATACCGTAGGCAATCTGAAGAAAGTCATGACGGGCGAGAACATCGGCACATTGGTGCATAACTGATAGCATATAGCCGTAGGGGCAGAATATTTTCTGCCCGATAACATCAAGTGGATGCTTTCGGGCGGAAAATGTTCCGCCCCTACAGCTTTAAATGCCTATTTCAAGACAAACCGACGCAGTTCCGCATTATCCATCTTGGGCACACTGCGCAAATGTTGCAACGTCACCCCTTGAATCTGTGCCTGCACGGCACGGTTTATCAGTCCGTGGCCCACGGCAAGCACAGTCTTTCCTTCGTAATTCCGTTTCAGATATTCCACGAAACGCCCGGCGCGTTCATAAAGGGCGGCTTCCGTCTCCACATCGGCAGGAAAATGATTTAAGTCCACGTCCTTGATAAGTAGTCCAGTCCAGCTCCCCCAATCTATCTCACGCAATAATTTCGTTTGTTCCCACGGCAGTTCCCTGTCGGCCAATGCGATACGGACAGTGTCCGTGCAACGCAGCAAATCACTGCTGACCACTGCATCCAGCTCCACATCCAATAACTTCGCATGCAAAGCTTCGGCCTGTGCCTTCCCTTCGGCTGTCAGTTTGCCGGGCAGATGCCCTTGAAAGATACGTGCCAGATTCTCTTCTGTCTGCCCGTGCCGGGCCAAATACAAAGTAATCATCCTATTTCCTCCTCTCTCTTCCGGATATCACGGTCAACCATCGCACAAACACAAGAATCCGACCAAACATTTTCCGCTGTTTCTATCATGTCAATAATCGTATAAATAGGTAATATAATACCCATGATTCCCACCGGAGCACCCATGCCGGACATCAACGAGAGCGTAAGGAAGTAACAGCCCATCGGAACACCCGCATTGCCGATGGCCGACAGCACCGAAATGAAAAGCCACAGAATCATGGTGGGCAAAGAAAGCTCCATGCCTCCGTTTTGCATCAGGAAGAGGGAGGTAACCAAGATAAAGGCCGCGCAACCATTCATGTTGATGGTGGTGCAGATGGGAAGCACAAAGCGAGACACTTTTTGCGAAACGCCCAAACGGCCTTCTGCCGTCTGCATGGTGACAGGCAGGGTAGCCGCCGAACTTTTGGTGAAGAGCGCCATCAGCACAGCAGGCATCATGCGTCCCAAAGTCCTGACAGGATGGATGCCGCGAGACAAAAGGAACAAAGGCAATATCACGAAAATCTGGATGAGATTGCCTCCCAAAATAACCGCCACGTATTTACCGATCGACTCCATAACTACTCCGGCCGATACCTGTGCTGAGAGCTGTGCGGCAAAAGCAACTATACCCAAGGGCAAAGCCCATATCAACGCGCGGATAAGCAGGAACAACAAGTCCTGTAATCCCCCAAGACCTTTCAGCAAGGTTTCTTTTCTATCGCCTGCCGGCATTTTGGCAAGTCCGATGCCCACGGCAGCAGACAGAAGAAGGATGGAAAGCACGTTTCCTTCCAGAAACGGCTTGATTATATTATTGGGGATAACCCCGATTATATGTTCATAATAAGTGGTTTGCCCGGCGTTTTGGGATACATCGGCAGCCTTATTCACCAATTCGGCAGGCAGATTGCCGGGGGCTATAATGAGATAGAGCAACAGTCCCACCGCTGCCGCCGTTATCGTAGTAAGAACCGTGTAGATGACGGCACGGCGGAATATACGTCCGGTGTCTTTCTGATTTCCCAATACAGCCAAGGTGGTGATAACTGCCAGAGCAATGGTAGGCACAGCCAGAAGTTGGAACAAGCGCGTGTATATGGTTGCTATAAAGTCCATTAAAGCATTCAGGGGAGCAATGCCCAAGATTCCCAACAACGCACCCAGCACGAGCGCACCTATCCACCAGACAATCTGCTTAGTCTGTTTTCTGTCCTGCTTCTGTTTTTCTTTATTATCCATTATTCATAATTTTGGATGCAAAGGTAATACTTTTCCCGTATTAGTATCCAATCAGAATTTTGATCCTTTAAAAAACTTTTTTGGTGCCTTAAAAAAAGTTTTTTAAAGCACCAAACCGGGCGTTTTATACCATCAAATGGCAAGGACAATACCACCACATTTTTTAAGTCTCTTTTCTCATTAGAAAATTGTTCTTTATCC
>JAUNIV010000243.1 GCA_030523385.1 Bacteroidales bacterium
TAATGCTGGGTAAATTTCATTCCCTCCTCTCTCAGTTTATCAATATGAGGGGTTTCTATTTTTTGTTGTCCATAGCATTGTAAATCACCATATCCCAAATCGTCCATCAATATATAAATAACATTGGGACGATGAACACTCGATTCTTGAGCCTGCACCAGACTGCAAGAAAGTAATGAGCACCCTATTATAATATTATCAATTTTCATATAGGCCTAATTTTTGTATAAGATTTAATATACTTCTCGAATCTGCAAGAAAGAAGACGAAAATATAAAATGGAGTGTCAGAAGTCTAACAATAACAAAGTCATTAAACTTCTGGGCACTCCTTTAATATTTATAGAGAATATATGAAAACTTCATCTATTGAATCCCTATCTCGGCAAATCCCATGGTTTCACCTTCGTTCACCATCTTCACAGGTTCTAAACTGATGTAGCGGGCATTGACCGGTGTAAAATACACCGACTGCATGATAGGATTGTGCTTGATATTGGAGAACTCACCCTCAGCCACCACACGGCTGACATCGCTCTTATCCGTACCTACACGCAGGCGATAACTTGAAATCAGTCCCTTGTTGTATTCGCTCTGGTCGGGCAGATAGTGGAAAGAACTTACGGTACGCGACTCGCCCAAATCAATGAGCAGACGGTTGCCTTCCACGAAGCAAGTAGTGGCCGCATCGCGGTCGGATGCCTTGGCAGCCTCATCATCACTGATACCCGGCAAGGTAAAGGGGAAAGACTTCAGCTCTTCGGCACGGAGGCTGAAAGACACTTCACTGTCTTCGCCGGCATAATAGGCACCGATATGGTTGATGCACAGACAGGCACGTGCTTCGGTGAAACGTACACGCAGCTTGGCTGTATGGACTGTGGCAAAGCGTAACAGACGTTTGTAACCAATGGTGGTCGTTTCTTCCTTCAGCTTCACGGGCAGCCATTCTCCATTATCTTCGTACTCCACGGTAAACGCACTCACACGCTGACCCAACGGGATGTATTCCTGCAACATCATGCGGTTTACCTGTTGGGCTTGCGGCAAGGTGAAAGTGACAGTAGCCGTAGTCACATCGTCTTTAGTGGCCCAATAAGTATCATAGTCGCCATCAGTCAAAGCACGTGCCGTGTACGCCCCGCCACGCTCATCGGTCACTTCGGGCACTATACCTTTTAATATATCAGTAGATAATTGCCGCTCCACTTCTTTGTGGAAGTTCACAGCATTGGCCGAATCAATAGGATGAATCAATCCGTCGCGATCTACAGGGAAATTAAGCAACAGGGTGGCATTGTGTCCCACGCTGCGGTAATAAAGGTCGGTGAGTTGTTCCACGGTCTTTACCCTTCCGTCTTCTTCGGGATGATAGAACCAACCCGGACGGATGGATACGTCACATTCGGCAGCTACCCACTGATTGCCATCGGCATGACCATATTGCAGTTCGCGGTAATTGGGGTATCCGGGATATACTTCTCCGGCACGCAGGAACGACCAGTTAGTAGCTCCGGCAAATCCATTCTCATTGCCTACCCAACGGCATCCGGGTCCGCCATCGGAGAACACGATGGCTTGCGGTTGCAGCTCATCAAGCAGTTTGTAAATACGCGGATAGTCGTAATAATTCTTACGGTCGATGGTACGCGAATCTTTGGCTCCGCCATACCAGCCGTCGCCTCCATTGGCACCGTCAAACCACACTTCGAACACTTCGCCGTAGTTGGTCATCAGTTCACGCAGTTGCTTGTGGAAGTATTCCACATATTCTGGAGAGGCATAATTGGCCTGGTGTCTGTCCCATGGCGAAAGATAGACGGCAAACTTGATGCCATACTTGCGGCAGGCTGCGGCAAGCTCGCCCACAATATCCCCCTTGCCATCTTTGTAAGGAGTATTGCGGATGCAATATTCAGTCAGTTGCGTGGGCCACAGACAGAATCCGTCGTGGTGTTTGGCAGTAAGAATCACGCCTTTCATACCCGATGCCACAAAGGTCTTTACCCATTGTTCGCAATCCAGCCGCGCAGGATTAAAGGTAGCAGGATCAGAATCTCCGTATCCCCATTCGCGGTCATTGAACGTGTTCAGTCCGAAGTGTACAAAAGCGTATGTTTCCATCTTCTGCCATTCCACCTGCTTCGCTTCGGGTATGGGCAGAATAGCTTCGGGGGCTTCTACTGCTGGTTGACAGGCTGCAAGCGATATGGCAAGTGCGCCTGTACATAAAAAAAGAGTATGTGTTTTCATGTGATTATAAATTGGTTGTTGTCCAGTCACAAAGATACAACAAAGAAATGACATGAATGGAAAAAGTATTGGAAAATACTCGTCGAATATATCTTCCATCATGTGAACACATAGAAAAAATGATGCTTTTATACCAAAAACAAGGTATTTTTGATATAAAAGACGAAAATTTAGCATCAATTATGTTGTGATTAAACATTATTTAATATCTTTGCAGAAATATTTAATGCAGCTATAAAACAATCAAACATACAAAATACAAATTGATAGGCATATTAAGAGAGAATTAACATAAGTACAAAAAAAATGAGAGAGTTTTATGAAAAGGAAAATTTTAGCATTACTCACCATGTTAGTCGTAGGGCTATTTGCCGTATCGGCACAACAAAACCTCACGGTAAATGGAGTCATCTTATCTGCTGATGACAATGAACCCATTATTGGAGCTTCTGTTTTAGTCATAGGAACCAACAGAGGAACCATCACTGATATTGATGGTAAATTTTCTATTCCCAACGTAGCCAGTGAAGCCCAATTAAAAATTTCTTATGTGGGTATGACCCCACAGGTTGTGAAAGCCAGTGCCAACCTTCGGATTTTATTAACATCCGAAGCAAAAGTATTGGATGAAGTGGTTGTTACAGCTTTGGGTATTCAACGACAAGCCAAAGCCATTGGTTACTCTACGGCCAAAGTCAGCGCAGAAGATCTGACTATTGCTAAAGGGTCTGATGCCACCGCTGCTTTAAGCGGTAAAGTGTCGGGACTGCAAATTAACATTACCTCTCCCAACTTAAATCAAGAGACTCGTATCACATTGCGTGGTGCCCGTTCTTTCAAAGGAGATAACACCGCATTGTTAGTTTTAGACGGTGTACAAACTCCCATCAGTTTTCTACAGACTTTAAATCCGAATGACATTGATAATATTTCTGTATTGAAAGGTGCTTCTGCTGCCGCTCTTTACGGTTCGGATGCTGCCAACGGTGTATTGATCGTGACGACTAAGAACGGCAAGACTGATAAACCCAACATTACCTATTCACTGACTATGACAATGGATAAAGCTGCTTATTTGCCTAAATTTCAATCCCGTTTCGGTGCAGGACAAGGAGATTCAACTACCGGTCTGCCTTCGTTTAGCGGCTACATTCCTGATGAGAACCAACAATACGGACCTGAATTTGACGGACGCATTGTCGAAATCGGAAGTCCGCTTAACGATGGTACCCCAGACGGATATTACCTTACTGCACCTTACTCTTATGTAGAAGATGGCCGTAGCAGTTTCTTTCAAACGGGTTATGGTATCCAAAACGATATTTCCTATTCATCAAGTGATGATAAGAGCAGCATGTATCTTTCGTATCAGCGACTCGACCAATCAGGTATCATAGAAGGCGACAAAAAGATTCGTCAGACCGTACGTTTCAATGGTAGCCGCAACTATAAGAGATTCTCGGCAGGAGCAAAAATATCTTATACCAACACTACTTATGACCTCAATAATGATTCGGCCGCGGGTATCCTTGAACTAATGAATGTTCCGGGTAACATCAACATCTCTGACTACAAAAACTGGCAAGAGAAAGGTACAGGAGCCAATCCGGATGAATGGATCAATGACTACTATCTGAATCCTTGGTGGGAACTGGACAACTACAGAAAGCATTTCAGACAAGACCGATTGGCCGGATCTATCGACTTAAATCTGCAAGCTACCAAATGGTTACGCTTTACAGCCAGAGGAGGATTGAATCTGAGTTTCAACAACAATGATTATAAATCTTATGCTTTCCATTATTCCGAATGGGCACAAGACCATATCTACCAATGTTCATCAGACGAATTATCATCGTTCCGGACGAACTCAAGCTTGACCAGCCGTTTCAATTTGGACTTTATGGCATTTGCGGAACATCAATTCACTGAAGATTTCAAAATTAAAGGTA
>JAUNIV010000244.1 GCA_030523385.1 Bacteroidales bacterium
TTACGCACCCTATTTTTAATATTGGAATCAGAGAGCCAACTACTGATTCGCATTATTTATATTATCTATATTTGTGTTCACTTTTTCCAACTTTGCGTAAAACTTCCGTTGCTTTCTGCGTTAGCTTCATCGGAAAGACATGCTCCATACTATGTCATATTATTTCCATAGGACGAAAAATAATTATCAAAGGATGAAAAAAGTTTTTTTAAGGGCGAAAAAAAATTATCAAAGGATCAAATCTGACGCTTCATCCTATCTTTTATAAAGAAAGGGTGCATCCATTTCCCAATAGCAATCTCGCCGGAAAATGAATGCACCCTTATTAGCGTGAAGTGGAACTATTATTTAATAGGTATCAGCGTAAAGCCCCACTTGTATTCCTTGTTGGCAGGGAGTGAATGCTCCGGCAACGGACGGTCGCCCCAACTGTCGTAACCGGCTACACCCTGCTGTTTCATATCTACGCATACTTCTACGAAGTTGCGCGGGGTGATGTCGTTCACGTGCGTCATGCGGCGCAACACGTTCTTGGCTTTCTCTTCGTCGTGGTTGGCCACTTCTTCGGGAGAAAGATTGCCCCACTGGCGCGGACGGTTCACTGTTTCTTCCGAATCAAAGTCTTCTACGGAGTTTCTCAGTGCATTGAAACCGATTGTTTCATCGGCACGGATGAGCAAGCCCTTACCGCCTTTGCGTGTCAGTTCTACCCAACGCGTGTCGGTGCGGTGGCCGTTCTCCTGCGGACGTACATAGCCGGGCACATACATGGCATCGGCTGTTGTGCGATATACGTTGACAAAACTGCCGGCATTGCGGTCAATGTAGTTTTCGCCCGGTCCGCGGCCGAAGTATTCTACCTGGTTCATCTCGGCAGGCAGGCGGAAACGTACGCCGATGCGCGGCACATTCAGCTTGGATGAGGCCAAACGCTGTGCGTCTTGTCCCGGAGTGAAGGTTGCCATGCGGGTAGCTTCGGACACTTCGGTCGTGGCGGCCTGCATGTCGGTAGAGGTGAAAGTGACATCGGCATGTACAACGCCGTCGGGATAGATGGTGTATTTCACTATGTACAGGTTTCCTGCGGCCAGCAGGTAATTGGCTGTCAAGATGGTCTTGTTGCCATCGGCTTCGGTAGTGACGTCGGCCACGTTGAAGTTATGGCTGGACTGCTTCCATATCTGTTCGCGCTTGGGCTGTCCGTTACCATAATCATTGTCAGTCGGTGCACGCCAGAAGTTGGGCTGGAGTCCGAAGCCTTCGGCAAAGTATTCGGTGCCGTTTACCTTATATGAAGTAACGAGTCCGCTCTTCTTGTCGAAAATAAACTGCATGGCCGATGAAGAAACCGTGATGCGGTCGCCATCGGTGCTCACTTGCGTCTTTCCGCCGGCCTTGTGTTCGGCTATGGGCAGAGGCTCGATGGGCAGGCGGAACTGTTCGCCGGCTATGTCATGTCCTGCCGGAACCAACGGTTCGGGTTCGGTAGTAGTCACTGTGAAGTTCACGAAATATTCGGTACCTGTGCGGGGCTTCAGTCCGCTTACCGGGATGTTCAGCTCTTTGGTCTGCTGAGGTTCGATGTCAAGCGATACTTTGCCGCTCTTCACGGTGCGGTCGTTTGCCTTCACGGTGTAGCTGATCATATATTTCTTCAGGTTGGTGAAGTAGAAACGGTTCTTTACCTGGAACTTGCCGTTGGCTAAGTCAATGGCTTCGAATCCTACATTCTGATGGGCGTACTTCACTTCGGCCATGGCCGGGTGGGGAGTACGGTCGGGTGCTACGATACCGTTGCACAGGAAGTTACCGTCGCTGGGAGTATTCACGCCGAAGTCGCCGCCATACGCCCAATATTCACGTCCGTTCTCGTCTTTCTGCAACAATCCTTGGTCCACCCAGTCCCAAATGTAACCACCTTGCAGGTTGGGATAAGCGTTGATGGCTTTCCATTGTGCGGCTAAGTTACCGTTGGAGTTACCCATGGCGTGAGAATATTCCGATGGAGCAATGGGGCGGTCGCTGCCGTCGCGTCCCATCTTTTCTAACCACGCTGCGCTGGGGTATTGAGGCACATACATATCGGTATTCCATTCCCACAGGGCACGCTCGTAGTTCACGGGGCGGTTCATGCCTTTCACTTCGCGTTCCTTGAGCCACAGGTAGGTCTGATAGAAATTATATCCGTTTCCGGCTTCATTACCCAATGACCAGAAGGAAACGGACGGATGGTTCTTGTTGCGTTCATACATATTGATGGTGCGGTCCATGTGCGGCTTCAGCCATTCCGGATTATTACCCAATGTGCCTCCACGTCTCAAGTCGTAGTACATACCGTGGCTTTCGATGTTGGCTTCGTCATATACATAGATACCATATTCATCGCACAGTTCATAGAACTTCCGGTCTTGCGGATAGTGGCAGAGGCGCACGGTGTTGATATTGTTCTGCTTCATCAGGGTGAAGTCCTTGCGCATCAGCTCTTCGGTAACGTAATGTCCGGTCTCCGGATTGTGCTCGTGTATGTTCACACCCTTCAGCTTGATGGGCTGGCCGTTTACGAACAAGCATACGTAAGGCTTACCGTTGCCGGCCAGTTGGTCGATAGGCTTGATTTCAAAGCGGCGGAAACCTACATTGTAGGGGATGATTTCGGTTACTTTGTCGCCTTCCTTCAGGGTGATAAGCAACTTGTAGAGGTTGGGCTGTTCGGAAGTCCATGTCTTTACATCGTTCAGTGTGGTTTCAAACGAGAAGCTGTTGGCGTCGTAGGCTGTAGTGTTTCCTTCGGCTACAGTCTTGCGTGCGGCATCCAGCAATTCATAAGCTACGGTTACGTTTGAGGAAATGGCAGCGGGGCTTGCCACGTCCACGTTCAGACGGAATATACCGTTCTTATAAGTATCGTCCAGTGTGGAAACCACGTTGAAGTCTCTGACGTGTGTCTTAGGCTGTGAGAACAGGAACACATCTCTTTCTATACCGCTGATGCGCCAGAAGTCCTGACACTCCAGATAAGAGCCCGTGCTCCAACGGTATATTTTGACAACGAGGGAGTTCTTTCCGGTCTTCAGGTATTTATTGATAAGAAATTCAGCCGGGTTTTTGGAGTCTTCGCTATATCCCACTTCCTGTCCGTTGATATATACATATACGCCGGACTTTGCTCCTTCCAGGTGGAGGAAGATGTCTCTTCCGTCCCATTCGGCAGGGATTTCGATGTCGCGCCTGTACACACCCACCGGGTTGGCTTCGGGCAGTTGGGGCGGCTGCGGGTTACGCGGTTTGAATTCGTAGCCGTGATTGGTGTAGATGGCTACCCCGTAGCCTTGCGTTTCCCAGTTGCCGGGCACGGTGATGGATTTCCAGTCAACGGAAGCTCCGGGCTGTTCGATGCCCGCAGGCAAGTCCTTGTAGGAATCAACGAAATAGAAATCCCACGTACCATTCAGCAGTTGGTAGTAAGGACTGTTCTCGTACTTACCTGTCAGGGCTTGTGTACGGTCTTCGTAAGTCATGAAAGCCGTGCGGGGGGCTTCCTTGTTTACCGCTACTGTCTGTATGTCTTGCCAGTAGGGAAGTTTTGTCTCTTCGGCCTGAAGTGCCGGAATGGACAATGCGCACGCCACGGCGCCGATAAGGCATTTGAATGATGTCGTCATTTCAGGTTTTTTTAGGCTATAGTTAGTATTAATATAAATAGGTTATTGGTTGATGGCGTCGGCCAGTTCTGCGCCGGCTTTGAATTTGGCCACTTTCTTTGCCGGAATGGAGATTGCTTCTTTGGTAGATGGGTTGATGCCCGTGCGTTCTCCTCTTTCTGAAGTAGAGAAGGTTCCGAACCCCATCAGTGATACTCTATCTCCTTCTTTCAAGGCATCGGTAACAGTGGCGATGAAAGCCTCAATGGCTTTCTTTGTATCAGTCTTGCTCAGTCCGGTTGCGTCAGACATGGCATTGATAAGTTCTGCTTTATTCATGGTGAACTGGATTAATAAGTTAAAATAACGCAATACTATTCTCGAAATTAAGGACAAATATAGTTTTTTGAAACCATAAATCAAACAGGAGCTTTGAAAAAGGAGGTCTAAAAAACAAAAAAACGTAAGAGAAGCTCTATTTTCTGTCGTATAACAGAATAAAATTGTAATTTTGCCGCGTTCAATGAATTATAAGA
>JAUNIV010000245.1 GCA_030523385.1 Bacteroidales bacterium
TCACCACTTCTTTCTTCACCTCTACGATCGGTTCGGGCACAGGCTGCACTTTGGCACGTTCCTCGTTGATCTGACGGTTCAGATCGTCTATCATAGCCTGGTCGTTCAGTTCGGTGTAGCGGAAGCGGCGGTCGCCATACTGGTCCTTGAAGTGGTAGGTCAGTCCCAGCATCACGTTGGCATAGCTATCCCACTTTCTGTCATATCGGGTTCCGTTGTAACCATCGTCGGTAGCATTGAAGGTGGCTTCCAAACCCAGGTCGAAAGCCTTGCTCAATATATAGTTGAACTGCAGACCTCCGCGCAGTGCAAAATAGGTTTTGCTTTCGGTATATACTTTGTAGGGGGCGAAACCTTCACCGGGTTCTTTGTCCCAGGCTTTCACCTTGTCGTCGAATCCGCCGCTGGTGTTGAATCCCATACCCAAGACACCCACCACGCTGAAACGGGAGCTCTCCCGATATTGGCCGAATATGTTGTTCAGGTTGAAGAGTCCGTCCAAATAGCCTCCGAATACATTAAATCCATAATTTCCGTCACCGTAAATCTGCGGATAGGCCTCAATGGCTTCACTGTTGGCCCGCGACTCCTGTTTCATGTAGGCAAACTGCAAGCGTGCACCGATGGCAGGCGAGAAGTATTTACCTACCGAAAGAGCGAAGCTGGGTTTCGTCATATCTCCAAAAGAGCCGAAACGTGCATTCTCGGACAGGGAGTGATTGACACCTCCCTGAATGCTGATAAACCAGTTGTCTCCCCCTTTATAAGGCTTCAGGGCACGTACTGTGTCGGCTTTCAGCTTCCAAGCCGCATCGTCTTCTATAGTCTGTGCCAGTAAAGGCACGGTGCAGAAGAAAGCGGCAAATATAGTAGCAATTCTTTTCATACTAAATATTAGTTTTAAAAGGGTTGTTTATTCGTTGATATAAACTATCACGCAAGTCTTCTGCGGGTTAAGCGAGTCGATGACAGCCGAATTCTTTTCTATGAAGATGCGTCCGGCCGGGATGTTGTAGGTATTGGCCAATACATTGCGGATGGATTGTGCACGCTCCATGAACAGATCGGTGTCTTTTACCGCCTCTTTGGAGGTGATATAAAGGTCGCGGTCGGTATATCCTTTCATGCTCTCGGCGGCCGTATAGACATTCACTTCTTGCAATTTGTCGATAGCAGAAGAACCATTGGCGAACGAGATAAACGTCCTCACACGATTGGTTGTCACTACTTCCGTTTCTACTTTGGTCACGGGTTTTACGGCATGTTTGTTGGCTTCACGCAGACGGTTGATTTCATTGTTCAGTGCGTCATACTTCGACATGTCGCGAGTGGCATAGGTGAACTGATGCGAACCGTCGTGGTTCTTGAACCGGTAAGTAAAGCCCAGCAACAGATTGGCATGTCCGTCCCAGCGGTTGTTGGAGCCTTTGCCGTCAATTCCGTCAAACGAATCGTCCAGCCAGCTGTTGTTCAGTTCCACATTGAAGTCCCACGCAGTGCTGATGCGGAAATTGGCCATCAATCCCAGGCGTATGGACAGCAAGTCATTGCTTTTCAAAGTGTACAAACCATCGTTCCAAGCACGTTTGCTGTAGTTGCCTGTATGCTCGTAACCGGCTCCCAATATTCCAATCAGATTGAAAGTACGGCTTTCCCGATAACCACAGAAAATGTTTGTGAAGTTGAACAAACCATCCAATGCTACACCGGCAGCATCCCAATGATATGATTTAGAATTGCCCGCCTGTCCTACATGATTGCCGTAGAAACCCTGAATGCGGAATCCACCAGCAGGTGCAAGCCACTTACCAAGGGAAATGGCACCACCGGGGCGGATTTGATCGAAGACTCCGGCGTCCGAAGTATTGGTCCCCCAAGTGTAGAGAGCGCCAGCCTGCAAGCCGATAAACCAGTTGTCTCTGAATTTCGACTTGTTCAAAAGCCGTTTGTTGCCTACCGACGGATCAGTCCAATAGGTGGATTCACTGTCCTGTGGAGTCACAGAAGCAGACAGATCCTCCTCTTGCGCGAATCCTGCGGCACAAGCAAGAAATGGCATCATAAACGCAATGAAAGTTTTTTTCATTTTACTCTTCATTTTAGTTAAACATTATATTAGAATTCTCTTTTTTACGATACGCATATCTTTTTTTCCGTATCCAGTGTCCCATAGACAGAGTTCATGCTTTTGAACTCCGGTACAATTTGTTTTAACCGATATACGGTTTCTCTTTCATTGTCAGTCCGGGCGGTTTCGATCAATAATGGCAGGGCGGATTTTATTTTACCGTAATCTTGCTTGATGCTAAAAGCTCTGAATATTTTAGGATTAATGGTTGGTGCTGAATTTTCTTTGTTATAAAGCAATTCTTCGTACAACTTTTCTCCCGGCCGCAAACCGGTATAGACGATTTCAATGTCTTTACCCGGCTGTAATCCGGCCAGCCTTATCATCCGATGCGCCATGTCTGCTATTTTGACGGGCTTGCCCATATCGAAAATAAAGATATCGTTTCCTTTTCCCATGAAAGCGGCTTCCAATACCAACCGGCAGGCTTCCGGGATGGTCATGAAATAACGGATGATTTCAGGATGGGTGACCGTGACGGGGCCTCCTTCCATGATTTGCTGGCGAAACAAGGGAATCACGCTGCCATTGCTTCCCAACACATTGCCGAAACGGGTGGTTACAAAAGAAGTCTTTCCATGCATCCGTCCTTCCCGGATAGCACTCCCGAGACTCTGCACATACATCTCTGCCAGCCGTTTGGTTGCTCCCATCACGCTGCTGGGACGCACCGCCTTGTCTGTGGAAATCATGATAAATTTCTCCACATCGTATTTCAGCGCCATGTCTGCCACGACGCTTGTCCCCCATACATTGGTAAGTACCGCTTCGCATGGATATTTTTCCATCATGGGCACGTGTTTGTAGGCCGCTGCATGGAAGATAATGTCTGGACGATGGAGCTTGATTTGCGATTCCACACGTTCACGGTTGCGCACATCGCCTATAGCCGGCAGGATGGAACAATCGGGGAAATTCTTCCTTAGTTCCATCTCTATTTCGTAAGTGGCTGTCTCCGAGAAGTCGAATAAGATGAGTTGCTTCAGATTGAAGCGGCACAGTTGTCTGCACAGTTCGCTTCCGATGCTTCCCGCAGCTCCGGTTACCATAATGACACGGCCAGACAATTCATTGCGGATGTTATCCAAATCAATGTTTATTTCTTCTCGGCTCAGCAAATCTTCTATCTGTATGTTGTGTAATTGTATATCGCTTTGTTTCGTTTGCTCGGTCAAAGGGGCTATGCGCAGGCTGATGTGGTTCTCTAAGCCGTATTGCACCATTTCTTCATCAGCATGGAGGTCGATATTGTTCATAAAGAGCACACAATTCACTTTTAAGGTGCTGAACAATTTCTGCAGACTGTTTTTCTCGTCAATCAGATATACCTGATGACCCACTACCCGGTATTTCCCGTTCTCTGATTTGCGCGTGATGAAACCTTTCACATCATACGCGCTGTTACTGTTGCGCAGATAATTTGCCAGACTGATTGCTGCTTCGGAAATGCCATATATTAAGGCAACCTGTTTAGGCTTTTGCAAAAGCCATAGCAAATGGTAGTAGAAATTGACGACCAATGCCCGTGTGCACATAAGCAGGAAAATGGAACCGATGAAATCGGCTACTATAATAGAATAAATGAACAAACCGACATAATCCAGTGTTATCTGAACAAGCAAGACAAACGTAAGGGCTTTCAGCAGCATGGCATAAATAATGCGTGTCAGTTCCACTAATGTGGTATGGCGCACAATCCCTTCATAGGTTTTGCAAACCCCTGTCCATACAATGCTGGAGATGATCGCTACCAGCAGCATATACCGTTGCAAGTCGGGGTCAATGCTGATATTAACCAGATAATGAAAAAATAAGAAACAGAAAAGTGAGGATACAACAGACAAGAAACAATCAGAATACCATATTATATAGGGGCTCATGTAACTTATCTGCAAAAACTTGTTGCTCATCTGCCGTGTTTTTATAGGAACAATGATTCCTGTCAAGTGATTTTCTTCAAGAAGACCTGGAGAATAAGTATTATAGGTCTATCGGCAAGAATGGATAGCGAATTGCCAAAGACTCTCGTTCGG
>JAUNIV010000246.1 GCA_030523385.1 Bacteroidales bacterium
TTACAGAATATATGCTTTTATGGTTGGGATAATAATGAGGTTGGGATAATAAATACTTGACTTCTTACACAGACAACTACATGACCGAAGGTTTCCTGGCCCGCGTGCAGTACGACCTGTTTGAGAAATACTTCCTCAGTGCTTCTTATCGTCGCGATGCTTCTTCACGTTTTGCCGACGGACACCGTTGGGGTAACTTCGGAAGCGTGGGCGGTGCATGGCTCATAAACAAGGAAAAGTTCATGGAAGGCATCAAATGGATTGACGAACTGAAGCTGAAGGTGAGCTACGGTGTGCAGGGTAACGACAACCTGAGCGGTTACTATCCGTATGCCGACATGTATTCTGCTTCTTACAACGAGACCACCGGCGAATATTCTGTGACTATGACGCAGAAAGGAAACGACGAGCTGACATGGGAAACTTCTCATGCCTTCAACGTCGGAGTGGACTTCTCTATCTTCAAAGGACGCCTGAACGGTACGTTGGAATACTTCACCCGTAAGACCACCGACTTGCTGTATAACAAGCCGACTCCGCTTTCATCGGGTATCGTCACCGGATCTTATCCTACCAACATCGGTTCTATCATGAACAAGGGATGGGAAATCACCCTCGACGGTACAATCTATCAGAACAAGAACGTGGAATTTGGCATGAACGTCAACCTGAGCCACTACAACAACGAAATCACAAGTCTGGACCCGAGCGTGGCCGAAAGCGGAATAAAGAGCTATTACTACATATATAGAGTAGGCGGTTCGCTCTATCAGGCTTACATGTACAAGTATGCCGGAGTAGATGCAAACGGAAAGGCCATGTATTACAAGGAAGTGCCCACCGAAAACGGAGGCTCTGTCATAGAGACAACCACCAACTTCGACGAGGCTACTCAATTTGACTGCGGAACCACGCTGCCCAAACTCTATGGAGGTCTGGGACTGACATTCAAGGCTTACGGCTTCGACCTGTCGGCACAGTGCAGCTTCCAGCTTGGCGGAAAGATTTACGATGGAACCTATCAGTCATTGATGTGGACCAGCAGCCAGTCTGTCGGAATGGCCCTCCATAAAGACATAATGAAAGCCTGGAGTCCGGAAAATACCGACTCAAACATTCCGCGTTGGGATGGTGATACAAGCGTAGGACAGTCTGCCCTGGATTGTTTCCAAATCAGTTCGGACTATATCAGCCTGAACAACGTGACATTGGGTTACAACTTCCCCAGAAGACTGGTTTCACCTATCGGTCTTGGAAGCTTGCGCATCTATGTATCGGGCGAAAACCTGGCAGTGGCTTCGGCTCGTAAGGGACTTGACCCGCGCTTCTCTTTGGGATTAGGTAGTTTCACATCCGGTTCGGGCGCCAGCTCCAATTACTATTCGGCCATGCGTACCGTTACAGCCGGTTTGACAGTAACATTTTAAGTAGAACCTCTAAACATAAGAATACAATGAAAAAATATAAGTTTTTGACAATGGTTGCAGCCGGACTGCTGGCTGTATCGTGTTCGGACATTGACGAACAGCTTCCGGAAGGCAGCGGCATCACAGGCAACCAACTGACGGAAAGCACCGAACAGGCTCCTTCGCGTGGCGAGGCTACCTTCAGCGGCATGTTTACCATGATGGGAGAACCCTACTATACCTACGGCACTAGCTATCGCGCCGATGACTTCAGTTATATCATGATGGCCATCTCGCAAGACTGCGAAGGCCCCGACCTTCACTACCCCAACAGTGGTTACAACTGGTTCAATATATGCGGCGACATGACTTCGCGCACACCGAGCTATGCCAATCCGTACATCCGCTATTCCGTGCCCTACAACCACATCGGAGTAGCCAATGACGTCATCCGCTCCTATCCGGCAGATACGGAAGATGCAGATGCCATCAATAAGATTGCACAGGCACGTGCCATCCGTGCGTTTGCCTACATGGCACTGGCTCCTTATTTCCAATTCAATTACCAGATAGCCAAAGACCAGCCTTGCGTTCCGTTGGTGACGGACGAAATCATCGATTACACCAACAACCCGCGTGCCACGGTGGGCGAAGTGTATGACCAGATTATAGCCGATCTGGATTATGCCATCGAACATTTGGCCGGCTATGTCCGTCCGGACAAGACGAAGATAGACCAACAGGTGGCATACGGCTTGCGTGCACGCGCTTACCTGAACATGGGAGAATATGCCAAGGCTGCCGCCGATGCCGAACAGGCCATGGCAGGCTACACACCGGCAAGCAGAGAAGAAGTATCCACTCCTTCGTTTTATGACATCAGCGAACACAACTGGATTTGGGGTGTCGACCTTACGCAGGCACAGGCCATGGACTATTATGCCACATCGGCTTCCTGGTTGGGTTCTTTCTCTGCAACCAGTTATGCCGCAGGAACCGGATGCTATGCCTGCATCAACAACCTGCTGTTCGACAAGATTCCTGCCACCGACGTACGCAAAGGCTGGTGGGTGGATGAGAACTTGCACTCCGACCTGCTTTCCACCATCTCATGGGACGGTGTGACGGGCGATGCCATCGCCACTTTGGCCATCGACAACGTGAAATACGCTTTCCTTCCCTACACCAACGTGAAGTTTGGCATGATGGAAGGCATCGGCTCCAACATGAACGACAACGACTGGCCGCTGATGCGCGTAGAAGAAATGATATTGGCAGCAGCCGAAGGATATGCCAAGAGCGGCAATGAAGCCAAGGCACGCGAACTGCTGACCAACTTCGTGAAGAACTATCGTGACGACTCGTATGTCATTCCGGGAATCCGTTCGCTGACCGATGAAATATGGTTTCAGCGCCGCGTGGAACTGTGGGGCGAAGGTTTTGCATGGAACGACCTGATGCGCCAACAGAAGCCGTTGGTACGCTTCCATTCGGGTAAGACCAGTTGTCTGGCAGAAGCCTACCAGTTCAATATGGCTGCCGATGACCAGTGGATGCTGATGCGCTTCCCGCAAAGCGAAACAAACACCAACTTAGGTATCGTAAACAACACAGGAGGCAACCTGCCCATAGCTGGACAAAACGGCAACCTGCGTGACGGCGTAACCGATTAAACCATTTTATAAACCTAAAAACAACAGTAAGATGAAAAAGCTACTGAACAAATATGTATTCCTGTCTCTGCTGGCTGCATGCGTCACACTGACCTCTTGCAGCGATGAAGAAGATTACAGCGCAGGACCCCAAACGGACGCAAACTGTCCGGCACTGACTTTCGGTGCCAATAACTCGGCAACCGAAGAACTTGACCCTACGGAGGCTACCCAAGTTGACATCACCGTTTACAGGAAGAACCGAAGTGCGGACGCCTCCTACCCCATCAAGGTGCTGAACAATACGGAGAATATATTCAGCGTACCCACCAGTGTCAATTTTGCATCCGGCGCCGGCGAAGCAACCATCACGGTTTCTTTCAACAACGCCGAGATTGGCAAGCCATACACACTGGAAATAGGATTGGACGATGCAGACATAGATCCTTATAATGCAGATACATACACCAGTTACGTATATACCTGCACCCGCGTGAAATGGAACACATTGGGCACAGGCCAGTTCTTAGACGGTTTCTGGTATTGGTTCTGGGATGAGATAACCATCCAGCAGCGCGAAGACATGCCCAACATCTATCGCATCACCAATCCCTACACCGACGAATGGGTAAATTATTATGGCGAAGCAACCGCCACTTACCAAGAATATATCGTACTGACGCTTTCGAGCACAGACTACGTGTCATGGGAAACATTCAGTATGAACACGAACTACAATGGTGAGATTATGGGGTACTATCCTTCTTCTTACTCCAGCGGATCGTCTGATGATGCAAACAGCTATGCCGTAAGAGACGATGACGGAAATCTTCTCTACTTCGTGATTGACCCGTATTGGGTGAACGACACGGGATATTGGGCATATTATCCTTGCTACATAGCATTCCCCGGCGTAGATTTGGCCAGTGAATGGGGATGGTAAGAAATTCTCTCTAACTTCACATTATATTCTTAAGAAAATGCAGAGGCGGCTTCGTGAGGAGTCGTCTCTTTGTTTATGGTATGATTCCTTATCTTTTTTCTCCTATTACTAAACATGGTATTTCTGTCATATTATGCTTTT
>JAUNIV010000247.1 GCA_030523385.1 Bacteroidales bacterium
TGGTGCAGAGCATGATGAGCAGAATCAGGATGCCGGGCAGCAGGATGTTGTTCAGATAGACGGAGTAGTCTAGGTGCGGGTTATTCAGCGGATGCGTCTCAATGACGATGGGCTGGATGATTCCCATAGCCTGTTCTTCGGTCAGTCCGTGTGCATAGAGGTTCTCGCGCGTCAGTGCCAGTCCGGACAACTCGCAGGCATAGCGCAAGTCTTTCATCAGCAGCGTGCCGGGCACGAAGTAGGTGTCGTTGGTATAGAACGACAGCCGTGGCTGGCGGTTGGCTATAGCCTCTTCGGTCAGCCCGCGAGGGATGTAGAAGAAGCCATAAATCTCTCCCCGCTGCATGGCTTTCCTTGCCGTGCTGAAGTCGGGATAACGTGCCACAAGGTTGGTCTCCTCCATCGAGTCGAGGATACGTGTGACCGTGCGCGTGATGTGCGTGTCGTCCTCGTCCACCAGTCCGGCAGGCAGCTTCGTTGGTAGCCCGTCCGCCATGAGCGTGGTGAAGAACACGATGCAAAGCATGGGAGCCACAATCATCGTGAAGAGGAACAGCGGACGGTGCGCAAAGATGCGCAACTCGCGCCGGAAGATACAACCGAGGCGGTGACCGACATCCATGGCTTGTTTATGGAAAGGTTTCATTTTACATTATATATAAGGTGTGACTTATTTCTCCATGATTACTGACATACCGCCGCGCACATCCTTCAATTCTCCCGGGTGCAATGGCTTTGCCCTTACTTCGAACGTCTTGAGGTCGAAGCCGTCCAGTGCCTTTGTCGCTTTCCATACGGCAAAAGTGCCCACATCCTTCATCCGTGTGATGCGCACCGGAATCCGTTTGTCGAAAGCGGGCAGATAAACCTCCGTCTCTGTGCCTACGGTCAGACCCGGCAGCAGGTCTTCGCGGATGTTGAAGGTGAACCACACATCGTCCGTGCACGATACGTTCATGATGGGCGCACCGGTTCCTACAAGTTCGCCCGGCTCCGGGAAGATTTCCGTCACCACACCGTCGGCTGTGGCAAGCAACACAGTCTCGTCCACGTAGGAAGCTACCTCCGATATGGCTCCCTGCGCCCTTTGCACCTGCGCTCCGGCAGCCAGCTTGTCTTCCGTGCGGGCACCGTTCACTGCCATGTCGTATTGCGAACGGGCAGCCTTTTCCGTAGCCACCATGGCCTCATACTGTGCCCGTGCCTCGTCACGCTTCTGTTCTGCCATTACACCCTTCTTGTAAAGATTGTCTATGCGGTGGTAGGTCTTCTCTGCCACCTCCATGCCGGCGCGTGCCTTCTGCCACATCTCGTATGCCTGTTGCACCTGTTCCCGGCGCGTACCGTTCTGCGCTTTCTGCTCTTGTGCCTGTGCTGCGGCGTAGGCGGCTTCTGCCTGCGACAGTTTGGCACGGATGTCGGGAGCTTCGAGGATGACGAGCGTATCGCCCCGATGCACGCGGTCTCCCTCCTGCACCCGTATCTCACGCACGCGGGCAGGCACTTTGCTCGACAGGCGGTAGTCCGTAGTCTCAGCCTGTCCTTGAATGATGTCGGGATGTTCCGGCAGGGAAAGCCCGACGACAATGGTTACTACAATGATGCCGACCAGCACCAAGGCTGCGGCAAGGATAACGGTAAAGTTCTTATTCTTTTTCATGATGCTATTCTTTATTTTAATGTACCTAATGATTTATGCAAATACAAGTCTGCCAGACGCAAGTCTATCTGTGCCGTGACGCATTCCGAGTGTGCCGACAGCCAAGCGGTCTGTGCTTCGAGTACGTTGCTTACGGGGATGACGCCCTCCTGCATACCCAATGTGGCATAACGCAGGTTCTCGTCCGCCTCTTCGCGGCTACGGGTGGCGGTAAGCAGGCGTTCGGAAGCTTCTTCCACCTTTTGGCGGCTCTGGCTGACCTGAAGCTCTACCTTTTCGCGCGTCTCCTCCAACCGATAGTGGGCAATGCTTTCTTCGATACGGGCGGCTTTCACCTTGTAGCACCGTTCGCCCCACGTCACGATAGGGATATTCACCATCACCCCTACGTTCCACATTCCCTTGAACCGACGCTCAAAGCTGTTGAACACCGAAGGATTGGAACCTATCCAACCACCGGTCAGTGCCACCGTGGGCAGGAACTCAGCACGCGCCAACCGCACCTTTTCCTTATAAATATCGGTAGAGAGGGAGAGCGCACGCAGTTCGGGGCGATGCTCGAAGGCGGTCTGCACATCGGATGAGGCAACCGTGTCGGGCATTGGGACAACTTCCGTATGCTCGTCGGCAAGGGTGAATGTGGTGTCCATCTCCAACCCGCAAAGCTGGCAGAGCAACATCCGCGAGAGCGAAAGCCCGTTGTTCACCTGTATCAACGCCACCTGTGCCTCGTTCACCTTGACCTTCACGCTCAGTCCGTCGGCTTTGGTGGCAACTCCCTCGTCAATCATCTGCTGCACGTCGCTGTCCAGCTTACGCACCAGTTCGAGGTAGCTTTCGGCGAGCCGCTTCTTGCTCTGCAGGGCGACAATCTGCCAGTAGGCTTCATCCACTTCGACGATGACTTCCTGCAGGGCGAGGTCGTGCTGGCGGGCGGCTATCTGTTCGGCATAGCGGGTGATGCGGTTATAGGCCACGATCTTGCCACCCATGTAGAGAGGTTGCGTCAGCATGACGGCGGCGGCACCCATGTTACGTGTATCGGTGTGCAAGGCATCCACCAGTCCGGCGCCCACTCCGTTCAATGCGCCTGCCATGCCTTCTAATGCCGGAGCAAGGGAACCCACGGCCGTACCCAAGTTGCTCAATGTTCCCTTCTGCTCATCGCTAAGCAGGGAGATTTCCTTGTCGGTGTGCAGGTAAGCACCTGTGGCAGAAACACGGGGCAAGTACTTCGTAAACGCAGCCTTGCGTTCATACCGGGCGGCACGTTGCTTCATGTCCGCCATGCGCAGCTCCTTGTTGTTGCGGATAGCAAGAGTGCGGCAACTATCGAGCGACAGGATGGTCATGCCCTCCTGTGCACTGATACCCGCGGCAAGGAGCAGGGAGAAGATTGTAATTGCTACTTTTTTCATTCTGTTCTATTGTATGTTTAATTCTGATTTCCGGCTGCAAAGTTCGGCTGAAAAGAGGGGTGATAAAAGGCAGTTCGTAAGGATGGATTGTCCTTTTTGACGGATTTCTTATTACCTTTGCGCCTATTAAAATGTGAAACAACGAAGAAATGGAACTAAGCAGCATATCAATCAAACAACTCAAGCAGCAAATATCCGCCCAAGCCACTTGCTACCGCGATGACATCATCATCACCAACCACGTGGAACGGCTGGAGCCGTTCCGCTACCCTTGTCGGATGTTTGCCACACTCGTTTTCTTCTGTTTGGATGGTGAGATAGATTTCAGTATCAACCTGAAACGCTACTGCATCGGGAGCAACACGATGGTGGTAGCCTTTGCAGGCGACATCATCCAAATACACCGCGTAGAAGCACTGGAAGCCTACGCCATCCTGCTGTCTTCAGATTATTTGAATGACTTGCAAATAGATTTCCGGCAGCGTTCAAACTTCTATATCAACACTCGCCACAATGCCATAGCCCGCGTCCCTCATGCCGAACTGATGAACATTGTGCCCTACTATCCGCTACTGAAAACAAATATGGAGAAGAACCGTGCAGAAAGTTCCGAAATCCTGCGCGGACTGGTACAGGCTTTTTCTTACACGGTCATATCAATCATGCAGGCGTATCGCAAGAATGACGATGAAACCAATGCGGATGTCATCCCGCGTAATCAGCAGCTGTTTGATAAGTTCATGGCGCTTCTGACACTGCATCATACCACAGAACGGGGTGTGAAATTCTATGCCGACCGCCTCTGCCTTACGCCGAACTACCTGTCGGGCGTCATCAAGGAGTATAGCGGTAAGAGTGCAGCGGACTGGATTAACGAATACGTTATACTGGAAGCCAAAATCATGCTGAAAAATACCGACCTCAGCATCCAAGAGATTGCCTATCGGCTAAACTTCGTCACACAATCGGCTTTCGGCAAATACTTCAAGTTGCAAACAGGAATGGGGCCGAAGGCGTACCGGGATAAATGAAGAATGAA
>JAUNIV010000248.1 GCA_030523385.1 Bacteroidales bacterium
GGGCGTTTAGCTCAGCTGGTTCAGAGCATCTGCCTTACAAGCAGAGGGTCGGCGGTTCGAATCCGTCAACGCCCACGATTGATAAGAGTTTTTAATAAAGGTTGTGTGTTAGATTTTTGATGACGGGCTAACGTGAATACGTTGACTCGTTTTTTTGTATATATACCTCTCCTGTAAAATATACCACAAAAGCGGTATTGTGGGCTTCGACATTTCCCTCTATCTTTGCATCAAATAAATGACGATTCAGTCTTTTTGACGGAACAATAATGGAATAATAATGTTTATAACTAAAAGAATAAAATTATGGCTGGAATTAAGAAGCAACTAACCGAGTTGGTCGGGAATACTCCTCTGTTGGAGTTGGCACGTCTGAGCAAGAAACATGGTTCGAAGGCGCAAGTGGTGGCAAAGCTGGAATATTTCAATCCGGGTGGAAGCGTGAAAGACCGCATAGCACTGGCAATGATAGAGGATGCCGAAGAACGGGGAATCCTGAAACCTGGTTCGGTTATCATAGAGCCTACCAGCGGAAATACTGGAGTAGGACTGGCATGGGTGGCTACGGTGAAAGGCTATAAGGCCATATTGACTATGCCCGAAACCATGAGTAAGGAACGTCAGAATCTGCTGAAGGCATTGGGGGCACAGTTGGTGCTTACTGAAGGAGCCAAAGGCATGAAGGGTGCCATAGAGAAAGCCGAAGAGCTGCGCAACAATACGCCCGGTGCCGTCATATTAGGACAGTTTGTGAATCCTGCCAATCCTGCTGCACACGTGCGTACGACAGCTCAAGAGATATGGAACGATACGGAAGGCAAGATCGATATATTTGTAGCTGGAGTGGGCACGGGAGGTACTCTGAGCGGTGTAGGCGAAGGACTGAAGAAACATAATCCGAACATTCAGGTAGTAGCCGTAGAGCCCGACAGTTCGCCGGTACTTTCGGGTGGGAATCCGGGACCACACAAGATACAGGGAATAGGAGCCGGATTTGTGCCGCAGACTTATAACGGGACAGTGGCCGATAAGATTATCCGTGTGAAGGACGATGATGCCATCCGCACCGGACGCGAACTCTCGCTGAACGAAGGCTTGCTGGTAGGTATCTCTTCGGGAGCTGCCGCCTTTGCAGCATTGCAACTGTCCAAGTTACCCGAGAACGAAGGAAAACGCATCGTGGTGCTTCTGCCCGATACGGGAGAACGCTACCTCTCTACGGTGCTCTATGCATTTGATGAATATCCACTATAAATAGAATAATGAATATAGCTACATTGATTTCGGGAGGTGTCGATAGCGCAGTTGTCGTACACCTCCTCTGCGAACAAGGATATAAACCGGATCTTTTCTATATTAAAATAGGTATGGAAGGCGATGAAGACCTGACGTGCACAGCCGAAGAAGACATCGAGCTGTGCACGGCTACGGCGCGTCGCTACGGATTGAGCTTGCATGTCATAGACCTGCATCGGCAGTATTGGGACAATGTGGTGGCTTATGCCATAGACAAGGTGAAACGCGGGCTGACCCCGAACCCGGACGTGATGTGCAACAAGCTTATCAAGTTCGGATGTTTTGAGCAGGAAGCCGGACACCTGTATGACAAGACCGCCACCGGACATTATGCCAGCATCCTGCATATAGACGGAAAGACATGGTTGGGCACAGCACAAGATCCCGTGAAGGATCAGACCGATTTCCTGGCACAGATAGATTACCTGCAAGTGTCCAAACTGATGTTTCCTTTGGGCGGACTGATGAAGCAGGAAGTGAGGGACATCGCTTTGCGTGCCAAGCTGCCCAGTGCGCTCCGGAAGGACAGTCAGGGCATCTGCTTCTTAGGAAAGATAAACTACAATGACTTTCTCCGTCGCTTTTTGGGCGAGAAGGAAGGGGCTATCATAGAACTGGAAACAGGCAAGCGCATCGGCACGCACAAAGGATATTGGTTTCACACTATAGGTCAGCGCAAAGGATTGGGACTGAGTGGCGGGCCGTGGTTTGTCATCCGCAAGGACATCGACGAGAATGTGATTTATGTTTCGCGCGGATATGACACGGAGAAGCAATATGGCAATGGCTTTGCCTTGCGCGACTTTCATTTCATCACCGACGATTTGTGGAAAGGTGCTTCTCCCGTAGAGGTGTCCTTCAAGATACGCCATACCGATACCTTCATGCAAGGCACGCTGACCCGCGAGGACGGTTTGTTTAAGATACAAAGCCGACAACCCTTGCAGGGTGTTGCTCCCGGACAGTTCGGGGTGCTTTATGACAAGCATGCCGAAATCTGCGTGGGGAGTGGAGAGATCGCTTTTCAGATGTAGTACTCCACCATCTCTACAAGTCCGGCACGGATGGCATATTTGGTCGCTTCATACACATTGTTCACTTCCAGCTTGCGGAAGATATTCTTTTTGTGGGTGATGATGGTGTGTATGCTTGAGGTGCGGAGTGCGGCTATTTCCTTAGCCGACTTCCCCTGAGCGATGAGCCTCAGTATGTCAGTCTCCGTGCCGGTCAGTACGGTGTTTTCCTTTTCCTTGTTGGCCGAAAAGGTCAGCAGTTGGTTTGTGATTTGGTGGCAGAAGAACTGTTCGCCTTTTCGGGCATACTTCAAAGCAGCGCAAATTTCTTCTTTCGGATTCTCTTTTAATATCATACTTATATGCTTTTCCACGCTCAGGCGGCGGATAAGGTTGTCGCTTAGCTCGTTGGAGAACAATATCCAGTGGGCCGATGGGAAACGTCTGGTTATGATAAGCAGGTTTTCCACTCCGTTCAGGTCGAACAATGTATAATCCAAGATGATGACGGCATGGCCGTTGCAGTCCATCAGAGAAGATATGAGTCCTTTCTTGTCTGTCGCTTCGCTGACGGCGGCTTCGTTAAACAGTTCGGCAATGTATTTGTACAATCCCGCGCAGGTGATGTCCTGATTGTCGGCTATGATAAAGCGGATATCTGTGTCCATATTGTATAATGTATTTAATGTTTGCTTGCGCTTTCTTGTTTGAATCGGGAGCAAAGATAGCGGTATTTGAGTGTTCCTGCAATACCATAAATGCGGTAAAAATGCTTTGGAATGTCTTTGTTTTGTCGTTTTTTTACTAATTTTGCGGTGCGTTGTTTGAAATAAGAAAGTGAAATGACAAAAAGAAGTTTGGGCATACGTTATGCCATGTATTTTGCCGGGATTTATGTATTGGCCATGGGGTTGGCTCTTATCATCTGCTCCGGCTTAGGAACCTCTCCCATATCCAGTTGGGCTTATGTGATGAGCCGGAACACCCCTGTGTCGGTAGGTACATACACAGTCATTATCAATACGGCCATGATATTTGGCCAATGTTTCATCTTGCATCACCATGGACTGCGCCGTCAGTTGGTCAATATCGCCTTGCAACTGCCCTTTTCATTCATGTTCGGTGCTTTCATCGACCTTAATGTCATGTTGGTGGAACGGGGATTGTTGTCATGGCTTCAGCCGTTGGCCGATGGAGCGGTTTCCGGTTATGCCGTAAGCATGCTTTTGCTTCTTGCAGGCATTATAGTGCAGAGCTGCGGGGTGGTGCTTGAGGTGCGTCCGCAAGTGACGATGATGTCTGCCGAAGCGTTGGTTTATTACATCAGCGACCGTTGGGACAAGGAATTTGGGCGCATCAAAGTAATCTTCGACTGCTATCTGGTCTTGATGGCCGTCATATTCTCCTTAGTTTTCAAGCTTACTCCTACCCATATAGACGAGGTGGGTATCGTGCAAGCCGTTATAGACGGTGTGTTGGGCGGTGTGCGTGAGGGTACTATTATTGCAGCATTGCTCGTAGGCCGGTTGGTGAGGGTGATAAACCGGAATACGAAATGGATAGACAAGGTGCTGGGGAATACTATTTCTCCTCATTCTTTATAAGTGTTGGTTGGAATGATATTTCTGTTTGTGTTTCTGTGGGGGAGTATTTATGGGATTTGTTTTTTGAAGCCTTTGGAATCTGGTTTGGTGCTTTAAAAAACTTTTTTGGTGCTTTAAAACCGGAGGGTTGAAGGTATCAAATTCCCGTTTTATATTTATATTAAGGTATGCAAGTCTTTTCCCCTTGCAT
>JAUNIV010000249.1 GCA_030523385.1 Bacteroidales bacterium
TTTTGTTGCCCAGGAACTTATAAAACAATTATCAATTATGTTGCGGAATTAAGGATAGAATGGAACATTTTTCTGTCATAAATTACTAATATAAAAAAAGATAAATTACTTTTGCATACAAAAATATGTTTGAACATGGCTGATGACTCTATATTTTTAATTGACATAGAAAAGATATTAAAGGCAAAAACCGGGAAGAAGTATAAGTATATTCCCCGCTTTGTAGTTTCATACCTGAAGCATATTGTGCATCAGGATGAACTGAATGCTTTTTTGCGTACCTCTAAGGATAAGGTCGGCATAGAGTTTTTGGAAGCGTGCATGGAGTTTTTGGATGTCAAGGTGGAAGTGAAAGGTTTGGAGAATCTGCCGGAAGGCGGTAAGTGTACTTTTGTGAGCAATCATCCTTTGGGCGGACAAGACGGAATAGCGTTGGGCTACATCTTAGGCAAGCATTATGACGGAAATATACGCTACTTGGTGAACGACCTGCTTATGAACTTGCACGGGTTGGCTCCGCTTTGCATCCCCATCAACAAGACCGGATCGCAGTCGAGGGATTTCCCGAAGATGGTAGAGGCGGTCTTTGCTTCCGACAATCACATTATCATGTTCCCCGCCGGACTTTGTTCGCGCCGACAGAATGGAATCATCAGAGACCTGGAATGGAAGAAGACGTTTATCACGAAGAGTGTGGAGACCCAACGCGATGTGGTTCCTCTTCATTTTGAAGGACGGAACTCCGATTTCTTTTACAATCTGGCAAATGCCTGCAAGATATTGGGCATAAAGTTCAATATAGCCATGCTGTATCTGGCGGATGAAATGCTCAAAAACCGACATAAGACCTTTACGCTGACCATCGGGAAACCTATTCCCTGGCAGACGTTCGACAAGTCGAAAACTCCGGCCCAATGGGCGCAGCTTGTGAAGGATGTGGTCTATAAGTTATAACAGACAAATGAGAGAAAATAGATATGGAAGAAGTTATTGCACCGATTAGCAAAGAATTACTGAAGGCGGAACTGACTGAGGACAAACGCCTGAGGTTTACGAATAAAAGTCATAATGAAATTTATGTTACCACGTATCAGGACTCGCCGAACGTCATGAAGGAGATAGGCCGCCTGAGGGAGATTGCTTTCCGTGCTGCAGGGGGCGGAACTGGCAAGTCGATGGACATTGACGAGTATGACATCATGGAACATCCTTACAAGCAACTGGTGGTATGGAATCCGGAAGCCGAAGAGATATTGGGCGGGTATCGCTATTTGTTGGGTGATGAGGTGCAGTTCGATGAACATGGCAAGCCGATATTGGCCACAGCCCACATGTTTAATTTCTCAGAAGTCTTTCTGAAAGAATACCTGCCTTATACGGTTGAGTTGGGACGCTCGTTCGTTACGCTCGAATACCAGTCCACCCGTGCCGGAACGAAAGGTTTGTTTGCTTTGGATAACCTGTGGGACGGATTGGGGGCACTGACGGTCATCAAGCCCAACGTGAAGTACTTCTTCGGCAAAATGACCATGTATCCCAGCTTCCATCGTCAGGGACGTGACATGATTCTGTTTTTCCTGAACAAGCATTTCGGCGACAAGGATAAGCTGATAACTCCCATGAAGCCGTTGGAGATTGAAGCCGACAAAGATATGCTGGCAAAGCTTTTCTGTTACGATTCTTTCAAGGAAGATTATAAGATTCTGAATACGGAAGTGCGTAAGTTGGGCTATAACATCCCGCCGTTGGTCAATGCATATATGAGTCTGTCGCCCACCATGCGTATGTTTGGAACTGCCATCAATTACGGTTTTGGCGATGTGGAAGAAACAGGTATCCTGATTGCGGTCAATGAGATATTGGAAGAAAAGCGCTTGCGTCACATAGAATCTTTCATCAAGCAATATCCCGGCTCATTGAAACTTACTTCGGGAGCCAATCCTGTGTTGAGCAAATAAATCGCTTTCTGAGAATCAGATATAGAAGAGTTCAAGTCTTTCAGCGCAACAGACAAAACAGTTTTGTTTGTATAGGTTGCGCTGAAAGATTTGTTTTTTATACCGCAGGCAGGCTGTTCCCTTTTATCTTCCGGTAAAGGTCGAGTGCATAAACATCTGTCATGCCCGAAATATAATCCAATACTGCCTGAATCTTTCCATACAAAGTAGGGGCATTCACGTTGTATTGTCCGGATACGCGGTTTATCAATAGTTGGGAGTAAGCCTTTTCGGGTGAGCGCACGGCGTCAATCATCAGTTCCATCAGTGTGCTGATTATCCGGAAGCCGGCCAGTTCCACGTCAAGCACATCGCCGGAACGGTATATCTTATTGAGCGAAACTTTGGAGCAAGTTTCGTAGGCTTCTTTGGGCACGTCGCCGATATGCTTTATCAATGCCCCTTCAAACTGTCCCGCCAATATGCTTTCTTCGTTTTCCACGAATACCCGTGTACATTCCTTTATTAGTGTCCCGATGGCCGAAGAGCGCAGGTAGGCCACTTGCTCGTTCACATCCGTCACCCAATGGCATACTTCTTCTATGCGTTTCTTTCGTTGTTCGTCGAAGAAAGCCATGTAGAGTTGTTTGGTCTCCTCGTGTGTGAGCAACCTCAGTTTGTGTGCATCCTCTATGTCCATCATCTGGTAGCAAATGTCATCGGCGGCTTCCACTAAATAGACCAGCGGATGGCGGGCATAGCGAAGCGGTTCGCCGGGAGCACTGAAACGAATCATCCCTAATTCATCGGCTATCTTCCGGAAATCTTCTTCTTCGCTCAGAAAGAAACCGAACTTCGACTTCTTTCCGGCCAGTTGTGAGGAGAAAGGATATTTCACGATGGAGGCAAGGGTGGAGTAGGTGAGTACGAATCCGCCTTTACGCCTTCCTTCAAACTGATGGGTGAGCAACCGGAAAGCATTGGCATTGCCTTCAAAATGTGTCAAGTCATCCCATTCCATCGGAGACAGTTCTTCTTTCAGTGCCAATCCCAGTCCTTCGGAGAAGTAGGTAGAGATGGCTTTCTCGCCCGAATGGCCGAAAGGAGGATTGCCCAAATCGTGTGCCAAGCAGGCAGCCGATACGATGGAGCCTATCTCCTGGATGTGGGAGTCATGCAGCTCGGGATGCATGGCCAGCAACCGGTTGGCTACATCGTTG
Organism: Bacteroidales bacterium; assembly: GCA_030523385.1. Classification (GTDB taxonomy): domain Bacteria; phylum Bacteroidota; class Bacteroidia; order Bacteroidales; family Bacteroidaceae; genus Phocaeicola. Next base: position 3,158 of record JAUNIV010000249.1, read on the forward strand.
CCCAAAGAACGTCCCACGCACGAAACCTCTAAGCTGTGTGTGAGCCGGTTGTGGACAAATACGCTGCCTGGCAACGGAAATACTTGCGTTTTGTTCTGCAAGCGGCGGAAAGGGGCAGAGAATATCAGACGGTCATAATCCCGTTGGAATTCTGTCCGGTCGTCCTTGCGTGCTTCGTGCAGTTCTTCCAGCCCGAAGCGTTTATTGGATATGAGTTGTTTCCAGTTCATTTCATTGCTATTTTATTGCAGTCCTTTATTTTCAAGCACTTCTTTTATTCGAGCCATAAGTTTATCCAATCTCTTATTTTTTATAAGATCATAGTGTATCGCAAATTTAGAAATAAATAGCGATTTATATGCCTGTGATATAAGAAAAAGTCAAATTTCTTATCTTTATGGTGTCTGTTGATGCTATTAAATTTGAAAGGGATTCATTAGCTTTATTTCTCTAACATTCTCAACTGGTGACAATTTGTCACCGGTTCAAATTGATGCCAAGAAAGCCGTCTTGCTCAACTTCAGCAGTCCCTTATTGCCAAGATATCCACATTCAAAGTTTTCAATATATTGGTTCCTCCTATTTATGAGTGATTTTATAATCGCTGGTCGTCAGTATGTTGCTTGTCTATTATATACCAGTGGCGCTCCAAGGAATACGTCAGACTGCGCTCTTACCTAATTCATCCACAAGTTGTGGGTAAATTGAATGATATCAAGATGATAAAAAGTAACCTCACGCTCTACCTCACGTTTGCCTTCAAGCTGAACTATCCGGATTTTTCGGATAGTTCGTTCCTCCTGTAATTCAGATATTTGATAGAGATATTTCAGATGTTCGTTGATAGTTCGTACATTTACTCCGAATAATTCAGCCATGCGTTTCTGAGTCAGCCAAAACATTCCGTCCTCATATTGCACCTGAATACTTACCTCTCCATTA
>JAUNIV010000250.1:0-2550 GCA_030523385.1 Bacteroidales bacterium
AGCTAAGTAAACAGCAAGAAGCCATATTGGCATATTTGAGTGAACACCCTAATGCAACACGAAAAGAATTGTGTGAAAATATTCCCGGTGTCACGATGGGAGGGATAATTCATAATCTTTCCCGTCTTCAGGAACTTGGGTTATTGAAACGTGTTGGGGGTAAGAAACAAGGATATTGGCAAATAATGGAATAAACCTGTTGGCGGATTTAAATATGCGTTAATTTAATTTCGTCAACGGGTATCTTTATATATTTCTGCTTGCGAAAATACTAAAAATGCACTAAAGTAGTGCAGAAAACAAGAAAAAATGCACTACTTTAGTGCATTTTTAAGTCTTATGATTGTGTCAAATTACGAAAAATGGGTGGCATTTTCTTATTTGGTCTTACCTATCATTTGATTTCTGCAGAACAAGCAAAAGTTTTACCCTGCTTAGTTTTTTCAAATGAAAACCGTATCTTTGTCCGCATACTAATTTCAAAACTTGCATCTATGAAAACATTTGCATACATATTACTGGCTCTGAACACCATCTTGTTCTTGTTGGCTGTCGGCTTTTTCATTCAGGGAGAGGTCAGTCTTCTTTCGCTTATATTGCAGTCTGTATCATACGTCTTTTTTTGTGTTTTCGTCTGTCATTGCATAAGAAAACGACAGTAATCTATCGGCTCGCTTGTGCCTATGAACATACGGCATTTTGCACAGGCAGAAGCATGATTCAACGCATATATCTTCATGAGCCTGCGAAGATATATGCGTTGGCTCATGAAGATATATGCATGAAAAAGCGCATGAAGTCAGGCTGGATTGCCTTTTATGGCATATAAAAATAAAGGGTTATACCGAATATGTGGCAGGATTTTGCTATTTTTGCGGACAATAACCGAATAAATAAGAAAGAAAATGCCACTGACTCTACCCGATAAGTTACCTGCCATCGAGCTGCTGAAAGAAGAAAACATCTTCGTGATAGACAACTCGCGGGCCAGCACGCAGGACATTCGTCCGCTGAAAATAGTAATACTGAACCTCATGCCGCTGAAAATCACAACGGAAACAGATTTGGTGAGGCTCTTGTCGAACACGCCCTTGCAGTTGGAAATATCATTCATGAAGCTGAAAAGCCATACGTCGAAGAACACGCCGATAGAACACATGAAGGCGTTCTATCGCGACTTCGAACTGATGCGCAACGAACGCTACGATGGCATGATCGTTACAGGAGCACCCGTGGAGCACATGCCCTACGAGGAGGTGAACTATTGGGACGAGGTGACAACCATCTTCGATTGGGCACGCACGCACGTCACTTCCACGCTCTACATCTGCTGGGCGGCGCAGGCCGGGCTGTATCACTTCTATGGCGTACCGAAGTATCCGTTGGACAAGAAAATGTTCGGCATCTTCCTCCACCACACCAACGTGCAGGGACTGCCCATCTTCCGAGGCTTCGACGATGAGTTCTTTGTGCCCCACAGCAGGCATACCGAGGTACGCCGCGAAGACATTTTGCGGGTGAAAGATTTGCAACTGATTGCCGAGTCGGACGAATCGGGCGTGTACATGGTGATGGCGCGCAACGGGCGCGAAATCTTTGTCACCGGACATTCGGAATATTCTCCCTATACGCTCGATTCTGAGTACAAGCGCGATTTGGGCAAGGGACTGCCCATAGAGATGCCTAAAAACTATTACAAGAACAACGACCCTGCCCTGCCGCCCGTGGTGCGTTGGCGCGGACATGCCAACCTGTTGTTCTCCAACTGGCTGAACTACTACGTGTATCAGGAAACCCCGTTCGACATTAACGAGATAAGATGATGGCTCGTCAGCGGGAAATAGAGCTTCTGGCACCTGCCAAGAATCTGGAGTGCGGCATCGCGGCGATAGACCACGGTGCCGATGCCGTGTACATAGGTGCCCCACGCTTCGGCGCGAGGGCCGCCGCAGGAAACTCCGTGGCCGACATTGCCGAGCTGGTGCGTTACGCCCACCTGTATAACGTGCGTATCTATGTGGCGGTGAACACCATCTTGCGCGATGAAGAACTGGAAGAAACAGAACGCATGGTGTGGGAACTCTACCGCATCGGAGTGGATGCGCTGATAGTTCAGGACATGGGGCTGCTTCGCCTCCATTTGCCTCCTATCCCGCTTCATGCCAGCACACAGACCGACAACCGCACGCCGCAAAAGGTGAAGTTCCTCGCTGAAGCCGGATTTCGCCAAGTGGTGCTGGCGCGTGAACTTTCGATGGCAGAGATAGAGGCGGTACACCGGAGCTGTCCGGATGTGGCACTGGAAGTGTTTGTGCACGGAGCCTTGTGCGTGAGCTACAGCGGACAGTGCTACGTGAGCCAGGCGTGCTTTGGGCGCAGTGCCAACCGGGGAGAGTGTGCACAGTTCTGTCGGCTGGCCTTTGACATGGTGGATGCAGACGGGCGGATTGTGGCGCGTGGCAAACACCTGCTTTCGTTGAAAGACATGAACCGGAGCGAGGAGCTGGAACAACTGCTGGATGCAGGAGTCTCGTCGCTCAAGATAGAGGG
>JAUNIV010000250.1:2650-4093 GCA_030523385.1 Bacteroidales bacterium
ACGCTCACGCTGTCTGACGAGGACGGAAACCGCGTGAGCGTGGTGCTGGAATACGGCAAGGAACCGGCACGCACACCGCAGCAGGAGCATTTGCGTGGCCTGTTGGGCAAATTGGGGAACACACCTTTTGAAGCGCGTCAGGTAGAAGTGGCATGTGCGGGTAATTGGTTCATCCCGGCTTCCTTGCTGACCGAACTCCGCCGCAAAGGAGTGGAGAAGCTGCTCGAAGCCCGGCGCATCAATTACCGTCGCGAACTGCATCGCCTGGCAGACACGCATCATGCCTATCCCGCCACCGAATTGACTTATTTAGGAAACGTGATGAACGAAAAGGCCGCAGCTTTCTATCACGATCACGGAGTGCGGCGCATTGCCCCCGCCTACGAGAAGACACCGCCGCAGGGAGCCGTACTGATGTTCTGCAAACACTGTCTGCGTTATGCCATGGGCTGGTGTCCGGTGCACCATCGTGTGCGTGCTCCTTTCAAGGAACCTTATTATTTGGTAAGTTCGGACGGGAAACGCTTCCGGCTGGAGTTCGACTGCAAACAATGTCTGATGAAAGTGTATGCCGCTGAGTAAGTATATAGTCTGTTTGTTGGTTGGGGTTGTGCTGGTGCTCTTCTGCCGGTGCAGCTCATCTGCCGTATCGGGTGAAGGAATTTCCTGTGAAGGCTGCGATTCGGTGGGCTACGTGGCCGAACGGCCTTATACGCTGAATAGCAATTTTGAGGTAACTTCGGATTCGCTGCTCATTCAGCAGTTGCCGCTGATGGACAAGTTGCCTATATATAAAGGAGAACAGTTGGTGGTGGCCGAATTCATGGTGCAGCCTGCCGATAGTGTGGACTCTGTGTGGGTGAAGGTAGCCCGTGACCAGGAAACCATGGGTTGGGTGCACGAGAAGGAGCTGTTGCAACAGGTGGTTCCCGTAGATCCCGTTTCGCGTTTCATCTATTTCTTCAGCAATTCGCGCACCGTAGTCTTCTTTGTCGTGCTGGCTCTTTTCGGCATCGGCTATGTCTACCGGGCTGCCCGTCGGAAGAAGTTGCAATTAGTGTGGTTCAATGACATCGACAGTGTTTTTCCCACGCTCTTTTCGTGGTTAGTGGCAGTTTCGGCCACGCTCTATGGCAGCATCCAGCACTTCATGCCTCATGCTTGGGAACAGTTTTATTACAATCCTACGCTCAACCCATTGGAACTTCCCGGTGTGCTTTCCCTTTTCATGTTCTGCGTGTGGGGCATCCTGCTTGTAGGCCTGGCCACGCTGGACGATGTGTTCAAGCAGGTGCGGGTTGAGGCTGCATTCTTTTATCTGTTGGGGTTGATGTCGTGCTGTATCTTCCTCTATCTGTTTTTCATCTTTGCCGCCTATCATTACGTGGGTTATCTTTGCCTGCTGGTGTATAGCGTATGGTCTTTCAAACGGTTGAAGCAGAC
>JAUNIV010000251.1 GCA_030523385.1 Bacteroidales bacterium
ACCTCCCTTTCGTTGGAAAGGACCAAACCTGTAAGGACATGGTATTCGGGCACAGAGAGCAAATTGTTCAATGCACTATGAATCGTATAGTCTTTTCCGGACTTGACCTCGACGGGCAAGACGCTCAGCTTGGAATAGTCATCAACCAAAAAGTCAACTTCTCCTTTCTGTCGGTTGTCGTAATAGAACAGTTTATGACCGTGGCATTTCAGCTCTTGGGCCACTACATTTTCATATACGGCTCCTAAGTTTATGCTTTTCTCATCGGCCAGAATCGGACGTAGATTGTGTCGATAGAGTTGGGATGTGAGCATGCCTACATCATTCAAATAAAGTTTCAGTAAGTTCTTTTGGACAGATTCCGCCAAAGGGTAATGAGGATTTGAAATGGCATGCACGTCAAGCGTAATTCCGGAAGCGATGAGATATTCAAACTCTTCCTGATAACGGTTAAACCGATCTCCTTTTTGGCCTTGGATGTCTTTGGCAACAATGCGCTTCTTCTTGTTCTCCATCTGAGAGGGTATCATGTCATAGATGCGGCGTATAAGAAGGTGTTTGCCGTTGTCTTGTTCATATTTTGAAGCGTCATCCCCGTATAATACGCGGATAGACTCTTGCACTTCCCTTACCTTCACGATGTTGTGAGAGTTCAGGTATTCATTGACGGCATCCGGCATTCCTCCGACAAGCAGATAACGCCGGAAAAGATCCAATATCCGACGGTGTTGCTCTTCTGTAAGGCTTTCTTTGTTTCGGAACTTTTCCTGCAAAGATGCAATCGCTTCTGTCCCTATTCCATTGGCGATAAGAAATTCTTCAAAATCGAGCTGGAACATTTCTTTGCGGATAATGCTTCCTACGGGAATAGAGGTGGTTGAGCGTAGGGCGATTCCCAGCAGGCTTCCGCTGGCAATAAACCGGAAACGGTGCTCTTGTCGGAAGAATTTAAGCATTGTCAGATATTGCGGATAGTGCTGTATCTCATCCAAGAAAATCAATGTATTGTCTTCCCTGTCTAACTTCTTTCCGGCTATCATACTCAATGTCAGATAAAATTCTTCTGTGGTATGGATATTCTTGAATAGCCGGGGGCCTTCATCGTCTTCAACAAAGTTCACTTCCACGAAGTTTTTGAAAATTCGTTTTCCCGTTTCTCTGACTATGTATGACTTGCCTATTTGTCGAGCTCCTTCAAGTACCAATATCTTGTCAGAGCCAGACATCAAATGTTCTTCCAAATACTTAGCAATCTTCCTATATAACATACGAATTACACTTTTCAATACTAAACGATGCTGCAAACTTACACTTTTCAATATAATTTTCAAAGTAAAATCTACACTTTTCAAAGAAAAGGGGTGCCCAATAAAAAAGAAAAAGCCTGCTTGCAATCAAACAGGCTTTTAAACAACGAACACTTACTTCTTACTCAGGAATTTCCTTGCAAGCCACTTGCGCACAGGCTCGTCATACAGCTTGAGGCAAAGATATGCCACCAGCACATTCCAGACGCATACACCCAAAGCCACCGGCCAGGTTTCGGTCAACGTGAAGAGTTGCTTGTCGATAAGCCAGGCATAGAACAGATACATGGTGGGGTAGTGGGTGATATAGAGCGGGAAGGAAATATCGCCCAAAAACTTGCAGATGCGTGAAGACAACCGGTCGGTAGTCTTGCCCGATGCGCCCAACCATACCAATATCGGGAACATGACGATGATGCAGAAGGCTTCGTAAACACCATTCAGGCAGAGGCGGCCTTCGCTCTCAATGAAAGGTACGGCGAACAGCACCAGCAGCGCAACCGAACAAATCCAGAAAGCTCCTCTTATTTGGGCGGGCTTGAAACGGCGTGACAGCCATATACCCATCGTGAAGGGGAACAGCATACGCAGCAGTCCGGTCCAGAATCCGCAGTCAATCATGCTCCATCCCACACCGATGTTTCCATAACCCGACATGTTGAGTCCGGCGAAAGCAGCCAGTCCTATGCCCAACACGGCGACAAGTACGGTCAGCGCACGGGTGGAAAGACGACGGATGAACAAGGCATAGAGTATGTTGCCTATATATTCGAAGAAGAGCGACCAGGCAGGTCCGTTGATTGGGAAAGCTTCGGCATTGCCGCGCACTTCGATGCTTCCGCCCGGCATGGCCGGAATAAAGAACAGCGTGCAGAGCAACGCAAGCATGACCGACGAAATGGCTATGTGGGTGCCATCCCACTGCACACTGCCTTGCAGCAGGAAGCTGATGGTTCCCAACACGGCTCCCATCACTACCATGGGGTGCAGACGTATCAACCGGCGTTTGAAGAAGTTTCCTGTGGTCAGGCTTTTCCCCCAACGGTCGTCGTAGGCATAGCCGATGACGAAACCCGACAGCATGAAGAAGAAATCCACCGCCAGATAGCCGTGGTTGATGCTACCTACCACCGGAGCACCTTGTGCAAAGGCAAAGCCCTCGTGTACGTGATACCACAGCACCAGCAGAGCCGCTACTCCTCTCAGTCCGTCTAAAAGTTCGTAATGAGGTTTGGTATCTGCAAATGCGGCAGAAGAGATGTTTTGTGTAAATGGTTCAGACATAAATCAGTGTGTTTTTAATCGTTATGGTTTATAATTTGAGCGCAAAGATACACAACGGAGAGATACAAAAAATTGTCCTGCGACAAAAACAGACTTTCGGTCCTATCTTTTGTGCAGATTTATTTATGCCCTCGAAGACGGCTCAGCGTAGGAAGCGTTATGCCCAAATAAGAGGCTATGTAGCCTAAGTTCACCTGCTGGCATATTTCGGGAAACTGTTGTTTGAAGGCTTCGTAACGCTCTTTGGCTGGCAGGGTAAGGCGTTCTTTGTGTGAGCGGTGCAGCCTCCGGTATTCGTCCTGATGAATGATTCGTCCCCAGTTGGCCAGCTCTATGTTGGTGTGAAACAGGTGGTGGAGGTCGGTCAGGGCTATCCTGTACGCCTCCACTTCTTCCAGCGTTTCCACAAATTCCTCGCTTGCCTTGTTGTAATACATTTCGTCCATGCTGAACACAATGCTTCCGGCGCATGAAAAAGAGGTCGTGATTTCTTCTCCGTTTACCAACCAATAGGAGCGGGTCATGCCTTTCTCTATGAAATAAGCCGACTTGTTGAACACATTTTCCTTAATAAGCAGATGCCTTTTGGGAAAACGGCACAAGGTCACGCTCTCTTTCAACCGGTGTATGGTATCTTCCGAGAGAGGATACAAGGAGTTCATCTTTTCTATGACGTAATTCATGGAATTGTTTTTTTAATTACATACGAACCTGTTTGGCACTTTTAAGAAGTGCGTCCTATCGGAATTTCTTCTCCACTTTCCGGTAGGTAGGCATGTCCACTCCCAGCCGCTCGCCCAATTCGATGAAGTCGAACAGTTGGCCTTGTATTTCGGATTCGTGGCCGCGTGCGATGTCCTTTTGCAGGGAAGCCGTGCTCTGCGGATCCAGCTTGTCGATGACACGCAGGTTGTAGGCCACGGGATCTTCGGGGAAGGAGACACCTAATCGGCGACCCATCTCGCTGCTTTCGCTTGAAAGCCCGATGAAGGTGTCGCGTTCTTCGCCCGGGTGTTGGAGTGCTCCCATCGGTACGTCGTGGTAGGCACCGGTGCAGGCCATGGCCGAAATGAAGGACCATTTAATAAAGGTATCGCGGTCAATGTCGTCGGAGATGTCGGCCTTGATGCCTGCCCGGCGAAGCACTTCGGCTATGGTTTCCAATCGTTCGGGAGCAATGCCTTGTGTGGGACGCGCGCCAAACACGAGGCGGAAGATGCTGCCCTGTTGGGTTACTTCGCCCGGTGCGGACACGAAGCCTACGATGTAGATGCAGCCGTCGAGCACCGTTACACGTGGAACAAGCCGGCCGATACGGGGTCCCGTGCCATAGACATTGAGGATAGGCACCACGAGGGTGTCGGCATGTGCGGCGCGCTCCAGCAGGGGTGCAATGCTCTCGATGGAGTAGCCTTTCACGCAGACAAAGATTACATCGGCCTTGTCGGAGTATTCTTCGGCAGTGCAGGCAGGAATGTGGAGGAAATGTTCGCCTT
>JAUNIV010000252.1 GCA_030523385.1 Bacteroidales bacterium
GACGGCAAGGATGCCGGCGAACATTCCGCCATCTTCTATCGTACAGACCTCTTTGAGCTACTGAATAAAGGGGATTTTTGGTTGTCTGAGACACCCGATGTGCCCAGCAAAGGATGGGATGCCGTATTGCCTCGTATTTGCAGTTGGGGACATTTCAAGTGTAAGGATACAGGCAAAGAATTCCTTTTCTTCAACCTCCACATGGACCATATTGGGAAGCAAGCCCGCGTGGAAAGTGCCTTCTTGGTGCAACAAAAGATGGAGGAATTAGGGAAAGACCTGCCTGCCATCCTTACCGGCGACTTCAACGTGGATCAAACGCACAGTTCTTATCATGCCTTTGTTGACAAAGGTGTGCTTTGCGATTCATACGAGGTTTGTGAGCTCCGTTATGCGCTCAATGGCACTTTTAACAGTTTTGCTCCCGAGAACTTCAGCGAAAGCCGCATAGATCATGTATTTGTTTCACCGGCTTTCCACGTAAAGAAGTACGGTGTGCTGACAGATACCTACCGCAGCTGCAAGGATGAAGCAGAGAAAGCCGAAGCAAACGATGCACCCGATGAAATCGCTTTCGAGGCTTGCCAAATCCGAACACCATCCGACCACTATCCGGTAAAAGTCATACTGGAACTGGAATAAAGATTCTGTCTCCATCTTATAAAAAAGGCTGTGTCAACCCATGTCAGACACAGCCTTTAGTTACAAAAACAAATGTATGTTCAACCTTTATCTTACTAAATCCTTCGGATAGGTAGGCGGCATTTTCACCCGTTTCCAGGTTTCATAATACCAAGAATTGATTTCATTTCCGTCCTTGTCCGTCTTTACAAAGAATTTCAAAACCATCACATCACCACCTTTCATTTCAAACTCCAGCACATTGTCTACACCAACAAGTTGCGGAAGGTGCAAGTTCTTTTCTACATGCTCCGTATAGGCATTGACAGCAGTTTGTTTATAAGTTCCCGATCCGATAATGATGGCACCATGATTGGGAATCATAGTCATGTTGGTAAATTTGCCATCATCAGACAAGATTTTGAAAGAGTTGCTGGGTTTTAACTCGCCCGGTTGCTGAGGATTGCCGGACACATAAAAACACATTTGCCAGATGCCGCTAAGATTTGCAGGAGCGAAAGCAGACGTTTCCTGTCCCATTACACGTGAAGTACCGATGAGCAAAAAAGCCACTACCATCAAAAATAAATAATGTCGTTTCATAGTCGTTATAATATTTAGTTAACAATTTGCATTATGGGGACATACAAATTTAGGCAAATTTTTCAAACTTTCTTCTTTTTCCATAACTTTTTTGCATGAAATAGCAAAAAAAATCCTGTCCTATGTTATAGGGCAGGATTTTATGCCGTCAAAAGGATGTCATTTACCCTTTTCCACGCCTCTTCCGGTCACTTTGCCATAGGCGCACACAAATCTTCCATCGTGCGACCCTCATACCGGCAAATAGCTTCCTTATACCGATTGGCTATGGGTTGTGGTTCTTTCGTTGCCAAGTCATAACCTACCATCACCGTCCGACATTCACACTTCACTTCGCCTGTGTGGGTTGCCACGGCCCGTTGTAGAAGAGTGAAGCTTTTATTTCCCAAATGCACCACTGCCGTTTCTATCACCATCGGGTCCGAAAAGAACACCGGTGCGTAAAAGTTGGCATTGATGTTGGCTATCACCACCGCCAGTTTGTCCCAGTCAGTCTCGCCCAGCACCTCCTTTATATAAGTAGTCTTCGCCAGGTCATACAAAGAAAAATACACGGAATTGTTCACATGTCCAAATTGGTCAACGTCGCTAAAACGTATCTGCACCGGCATCGTATGCCGGAATTTCATTTCCTCTGCCATAGTCTATGCTTATTAAATTCGTTCAAATATAACACTTTTTCGCATACAAAGGACTCAAAATAAGAGATTATTCTTACTTTTGCCGTAAAAAAGGAAACATATAATTTTAAAACCTTATAACTCATGGATAAACCATACAGCAAAGAAACCTTGTGCGTACAGGCCGGATGGGCTCCGAAGAAAGGAGAACCGCGTGTGCTGCCTATTTATCAAAGCACTACATTTAAGTATGACACCAGCGAACAAATGGCACGACTGTTTGACCTGGAGGATACGGGCTACTTCTACACCCGTCTGCAAAACCCCACGAACGATGCCGTAGCTGCCAAGATTGCCGCATTGGAAGGCGGAGTGGGTGCCATGCTTACTTCGTCTGGACAGGCAGCCAACTTTTATGCGATATTCAACATCTGCCAGGCAGGCGACCACTTTGTATGTTCATCTACCATCTATGGCGGTACGTTCAACCTCTTTGGTGTGACCATGAAGAAACTGGGCATAGAATGCACCTTCATTGATGCCAATGCCCCCGAAGAAGAGATAGAGCGCGCATTCCGTCCCAACACCAAAGCCTTGTTCGGCGAGACTATCTCAAACCCGAGCATCGACGTGTTGGATATCGAGAAGTTTGCACGCATTGCCCACAAGCATGGTGTGCCATTGATTGTAGATAACACCTTTGCCACCCCCATCAACTGCCGTCCCTTTGAATGGGGTGCCGACATCGTGACACACTCCACTACCAAATACATGGACGGACATGCCACCAGCGTGGGAGGAGTCATTGTGGATAGTGGCAACTTCGATTGGGAAGCCCATGCCGACAAGTTTCCCGGACTGACCCAACCCGACGAATCTTATCACGGACTGACTTACACGAAAGCATTCGGCAAGATGGCTTATATGACGAAGGCCACCGCCCAACTGATGCGCGACTTAGGCTCCATACAGTCACCGCAAAACGCTTTCCTGCTGAACTTAGGCTTAGAGACGCTCCATCTGCGTATGCCTCGCCATTGCGAGAATGCCCAACGGGTAGCCGAGTGGTTGGAAGCCAATCCCAAAGTGAAATGGGTGAACTACTGCGGACTGAAGAGCAGCAAGTATTATGATTTGGCACAAAAATACCTGCCCAACGGTTCGTGCGGTGTCATCGCATTCGGTTTGAACGGTACGCGCGAAGAAGCCATCGAGTTTATGGACCGTCTGAAGTTTATCTGCATTGTGACCCACGTGGCCGATGCCCGTACCTGCGTGCTTCATCCGGCCAGCCATACGCACCGTCAGCTCACTGATGAACAGTTGCGCGAGGCAGGTGTAGCCCCCGACCTTATCCGTTTGTCGGTGGGTATCGAGAATGTAAACGACATCATTGCCGACATCGAACAGGCATTGCAATAACCCTCTTTCGACTCAGGACATGAAACGCATCATCATCGTGGGAGCCACTTCCGGCATCGGACTGGAAGTGGCCCGACGCTACCTACAGATGGGTTGGCGGATAGGAGTAGCCGGACGCAAGGTGGAGGCATTAGAGGCAATCCGACAGTCTGCCCCGCAACAAGTATGCGCCCGACGCATAGACGTGACCGATGACGATGCGCCTCATGCACTCCGCCTATTGATAGAAGAGACGGGAGGCATGGATGTTTTCCTGCTCTGTTCGGGCATCGGCAGCCAAAATCCCGATTTACTGCCCGAGACTGAGTTGCAGACTGCGGCCACCAATGTATCAGGATTCGTGCGTATGGTCTGTGCCGCCTACCATTATTTTGCACAGCAGGGCAAGGGGCACATAGCTGTCATCAGTTCCATAGCAGGCACACGAGGGCTGGGAGTAGCTCCGGCCTATTCGGCCACCAAACGCTTTCAGAACACCTACATCGATGCCCTCGAACAGTTGGCATATATAAATAAGGTGAACATTGCGTTTACCGACATACGCCCCGGCTTTGTAGATACCCCGCTGCTGAAGGGCGGCTCCTACCCGATGCTGATGCAGGCTTCGCGCGTAGCCGAAGAGATTGTAAAAGCCATCGGACGACGTAAAAGAATCATTGTGATAGACTGGCGTTATCGCCTCCTTGTATGCCTGTGGCGGCTTATCCCCCGCTGGCTGTGGGCGCACCTGCCTATACAAAATAGAAAAAGAAATGTTTAAATTATCAATGAGATGAAAAAGATTTCAGGTTTATTTGTCGCCGCACTCCTGCTGT
>JAUNIV010000253.1 GCA_030523385.1 Bacteroidales bacterium
GTCGTTTCATGCCGTCAACTCTTGCGAGCAAGTTTTCCCGAAAGAAATCTGTTTTCTCAGAAATGTGCGCTCTGTCGGTTTTTGGAGCCGATTGGTCATTTTATTAAGTTTGTCTGAGTTACATAATTCATCTTTGTTCTTTTGAAATCTAATGGCAATTATGTTTAATTTATATATAGAAACCCTATTAGCACTTCTAATTTCATTCCATACGGAGATGTGATAAAACTCTCTCCGATTTAGAGTGCTTGAAAATGCTAACAGGATTTATCTATAAGTGAAACTTCTCATCAATTATCATCAAACCAAAAGAACTTCTAATGCTATTAACATTTGATTTTCAGTTCATCCAGAATGGCACGCATCTTCTCGAACGTGGTGATGCGTGTGGGAACCAGCGGAAGACGGAGCTTGTTCTCTATCAGTCCCATGACGTTCAGCATGGCTTTCACGCCCGCAGGGTTTCCATCTACAAACAACAGGCTGAACAGTTCCGTAAACTTATGATGGATGGTGAGCGCATTGGCATAATCGCCGTGCAGGGCAAGGCGCGTCATGCGGCTAAACTCACGCGGAAAGGCATTGCCTATCACCGAAATCACTCCCACGGCACCCAGCGTGATAAGTGGGAAAGTGATACCGTCGTCGCCCGAAATCACATCGAAGTCAGCAGGTTTGTTTTTGATGATGTCGTCCATCTGAGTAATGTTACCCGAAGCTTCCTTGATGGCAATGATGTTCTTGAAATCGCGTGCCAGGCGAAGTGTGGTTTGGGCAGTCATGTTGACTCCCGTTCGTCCGGGCACATTGTAGAGCACTATGGGCAAGTCCGTGGCTTCGGCTATCGCCTTGTAGTGCTGGTAAATACCCTCTTGCGAAGGTTTGTTATAATAAGGTACGGCTACAAGTACGGCATCCACTCCCCTGAGGTCATCGTGCTTCAGTGTTTCCACCACCGTGCGGGTGCAGTTGCTTCCTATACCTAATAAGATAGGTATCCGGCCGTTCACGCGTTCTATAACCAGGCGTTTTATCTTCTCCTTTTCTTCTTTGGTCAATGTAGGAGTTTCGGCCGTAGTGCCCAATACGCATAAAAAATCTGTCCCGTTTTGAAGTTGGTAGTCCACCAATCTAAGCAATGCATCATAATCAACGCTGTCGTCCTCTTTAAAAGGAGTGATCAGCGCCACTCCCATGCCTTTTAATCTTGTCTGTATCATAATGAATTATAAACTCGTATTTAATAGCTTGCAAAAGTACGAATATTTTCTGTTGTGGCGATAAAATTTACTTGTTTTTTAGAAAATGATGGCAAAAAATCATTCTATCATCTGTAGGAACTCGTCTTCGCCCACAATGGGAACCCCTAACTTTTTGGCTTTCTCCAGTTTGGCAGGTCCCATGTTGTCGCCGGCCAGTATGAAGGAGGTTTTGGAAGATATGCTTCCTACGTTCTTTCCGCCGTGTTGCTCTATCAGTGCCTTGTACTCATCGCGAGAGTGGTGTGTAAATACTCCACTGATGACGATGGACTTTCCTGCCAGCTTGTCAGTGTGGTTCGAGGTGTCTTGAGCGGCAGCCTCCAGTTGCACACCTGCCCGGCGAAGTCGTTCTATGAGTTCGCGGTTCTGCAGGTTGCGGAAATAGAGAATGATGCTTTGGGCTATCTTTTCGCCTATTTCGTCCACGTGTATCAAGTCATCCAAGGTAGCTTGTGCCAGCATGTCGATGGAGCAGAATGCCTTTGCCACTTTCTTAGCCACCGTCTCGCCCACAAAGCGGATGCCCAAGGCAAAGAGGACACGCTCGAAAGGCACTTCGCGCGAACGCTCGATACTGCGGATGATATTTTCGGCCGACTTTTCGCCCATGCGTTCCAGTTTTACAATCTCGTCGGCACGCAGACTGTAAAGGTCAGCTGCATCGCGTATCAGTCCTTCTTGATAGAATTGGTCCACTGTTTCAGGACCAAGGCCGTCTATGTTCATGGCTTTTCGGCTGATGAAGTGTTCTATCTTTCCTTTTATTTGAGGCGGACAGGCGGTGTCGTTGGGACAGTAGTGGGCGGCTTCTCCTTCGTAGCGCACCAACGGGCTTCCACATTCGGGGCAGCGGGTGATGAATTTCACTTTGTCTCCTATAAGCAGGCGGGCTTCCTTGTCCACGCCCACGATTTTGGGAATGATTTCACCGCCTTTCTCCACATATACCATGTCGCCAATGTGCAGGTCCAGTCCTTCTATGATGTCGGCATTGTGGAGCGAAGCCCGTTTCACAATCGTGCCCGACAGTTGCACGGGATCCAGATTGGCTACCGGAGTGACGGCTCCCGTCCGGCCCACCTGGTAGGTGACTTTGTTCAGACGGGTACATGCCCGTTCGGCCTGGAACTTGTAGGCGATGGCCCAGCGGGGCGATTTCGCCGTATAGCCCAGGTTGCGTTGCTGACGCAGGGAGTTCACTTTGAGCACAATTCCATCGGTAGCCACTGGCAGGTTCTTGCGCTCCGTGTCCCAGTATTTGATGAACTCGAACACTTCTTGCAGGGTGTGGCATTTGCGGGTGATGTGCGAAATCTTGAATCCCCACTTTTCGGCTTCCTGCAGATTCTCGTAATGTCCGTCGCAAGGCAGATTGTCTCCCAACAGATAATAGAGGTAGGCATCCAGTTTGCGCGAAGCCACTACGGCAGAGTTCTGCAACTTCAGCGTGCCCGATGCGGCATTGCGCGGATTGGCGAACAGAGGTTCTTCGCGGGCTTCGCGTTCTTTGTTCAGTTCTTCGAACACGGTCCAAGGCATCAGTATCTCGCCGCGCATCTCGAACTCATCCGGATAGCCCGTGCCATGAAGCACCAACGGGATGCTTCGGATAGTCTTCACGTTGTCCGTCACGTCATCGCCCTGCACTCCGTCTCCGCGTGTCACGGCTCTCACTAGTCTGCCGCCCTCGTAGGTGAGCGAGATGGAGGTGCCGTCGTATTTCATTTCGCAGCAAATCTCGAAATCTTCGTTCAGGTCCTTTTTCACCCGCTCGTAGAACTCCGTCACTTCGGCTTCCGAGTAAGTGTTGCCCAATGAAAGCATGGGATAACGGTGGGGCACCTGAGTGAAGTTCTTGTTGATGTCGCTACCCACACGCATGGTGGGTGAGTTTTCATCGAAGTGTTCGGGGTGCTTCTCCTCCAAATCTTGCAACTCGCGCATCCGTTCGTCAAACTCGCGGTCGCTTATTTCGGGGGCGTTCAATACATAATAATTATAGTTGTGGCGATGCAGTTCTTCGCGCAATTGGTCTATTCTTTCTATCTCTGTCATATACTATATAGGTAAGTTTGACGGCAAAAATAGTTATTTTTAGCCGAAATGCGCCTGTCGTCAGAAAGTAATTTGCTACTTTTGCAAAAAATAACCGAATATGAGAATAGACATCATTACCGTATTGCCCGAGATGCTGGAAGGCTTCTTTAATTGTTCCATCATGAGCCGGGCACAGAAAAAAGGAATTGCAGAAATTTATATACACAATTTGCGTGACTATGCTTACGACCGCTATCGCAAGGTGGACGATTATCCCTTTGGCGGCTTTGCAGGCATGGTGATGAAGATAGAACCTATAGACCGTTGCATATCGGCCTTGAAGGCAGAACGTGAATATGATGAAGTAATCTTTACATCGCCGGATGGCGAGCAGTTCAACCAGCCCATGGCAAATTCGCTTTCGCTTGCCAAAAACTTGATTATCTTGTGCGGGCATTTCAAGGGAATAGATTATCGGATAAGGGAACATTTCATTACAAAAGAAATCAGTATCGGTGATTATGTTTTGACAGGAGGCGAGCTGGCTGCGGCTGTCATAGCCGATGCAGTGGTGCGAATTATACCGGGAGTCATCTCCGACGAGCAGTCTGCTTTGTCAGATTCTTTCCAAGACAATCTGTTGGCTGCACCTGTCTATACACGCCCGGCCGAATACAATGGATGGCGGGTGCCCGATGTGCTTTTGTCCGGACACGAAGCAAAGATAAAGGAATGGGAGTTGCAACAGTCTTTGGAGCGGACGCA
>JAUNIV010000254.1 GCA_030523385.1 Bacteroidales bacterium
AAGTAGCCACCCAATGCCAATTGACCGGATGCACCCATACCTTCATCTTCATGTCAATGCCTCCGGCAAAAGGATAGTAAATGATCGATTTATGCCCGTCCAGGAATTCATTCACACGAGCCGACACCACACGCTGCTTGGCCTTATCGTATGTTTCACCTTCCTGGATGGTCATGGCAGCAATGTCGAAGCCAATGTTTTCGCGCTTCACTGTACCCACATACAACGCACAGGGGGCAAGATGGAGCGAACGGATGGTGTCAAACACCATGTCATTACCACCCTTGGGATTCCACACGGCAGTAGCCGTCAGTGCAAATACCGGAAAGACATATCCCAAAGAAGATTTCAGCTTTGAGAGGTAACGACCTAAGAACCAATAGTCCACACGAAACTCTTTTCCCCATGTGGTCACTGTATGGGCTTCATCTACCACCACCAGACCAATACGACGGTTTCCTATAAAATAGCTGATATCGTATGCCAACAGAAGTTCGGGAGAAAGATAGAATATATCGACTTCACCTTGCCGCACGCGCCGATAGACCTCGTTCTTCTGTTCGGGCGAAAGGTCGGACGAGGCGTATGCCACCCGGTCATATCCTTGTTCGAGCAGGCTTTCCACCTGGTCCACAATCAAAGCTTTCAGCGGGGAGACCACAATGGTGAGCAATCCGTATTCCTTACCTAAATAAATACCGGGGAGTTGGAACAGCAAAGATTTTCCTGCTCCGGTAGGGGCTGTCAGCAACAGGTTGTGGGCAGAAGCGTCTCCATTCAGTCCTTTTTCGGCTTCCACTATCACCTCTTCTATCAGTTGTCCTTGCGACAACGACAGCTTTTTCTTACTCTTGAATAAATCATCGTATATTTCCAAATTACGGAATTCCTGATATCCGTACACTTCTTTCAAAAGATTCTTCACCGTCTCACGGCATGTTTGCGGCAGTAATCCGGCCACCAGTTGAGTTTCTATCATATCAGACAGACTAAAGAAAAAAAACAAAATTATTACCTTTAGGCACAAAGGTAGTGATTTATTTTAAACCGGACTTCATTTGCTGATAAAAGAAAGCTAAAAATGCGCATAGGTCATTTATTTGCCCTGCTTGTAATCCTTCACTATGCCTTCTGCAATCCATTTGGCCAATGCCTGGCGGTTATTCTTCAACACCAACCGCTGTTGGTCTCGGCTGTTCGTGATGTTGCCTAATTCCATAAAGACCGCCACGGGAGTGGTATTTCGGAGCACAAACAAATCCCGCTCACTCACCGTCCCATGAAAGCCTCTTCCAGGCTGGTGCTTGCCATACATCTTATCAAAAGTGCGATGCAGGTTTTGAGCCAGCCGCTTGCCATTCTTGCTATTTGGGGCATTATAAAAATACACATCCGTCTGCTGCCCCCGGCTGCGACTGTCGACGTGGACAAAGATGGCACGCTTATAGGTACTTTTATCCGTCCGATAAAGACGGTTGATGCAGTCACACCGCTGCTGCAATCGTGCCACCTGATTCAGCGGGATAGTGGCTCCCATGCAGGTTTCACGCTTGCTGTTGGCCAGAATCTTGCCATCGCGAATGCCGTCTTTCGCATCCTGAATGATAATGTGCACCTTGGCCCCTCGTGACAAAAGTTCACGGGCCAGCCGCAAGACGATGTCGTAAGCATACTCATCTTCGTGCAGCTGATGCCCCTGATAATTCCCGATGGCACCCGGGTCGGGTCCTCCATGTCCGCTTACCAAATAAAAGCAAGCCCCACTCAGCTCGTTGGAAACGATCTGATAGGTGGCATACTCTTTGCCGAACAAAGGTTCCTTGCCGACACGGGGCTTCTTCTGCGCATGAAGTGGCAACAGAAAAAGCCAAAAGAATATAACCCACGTAACCGAATACCTCATTTTCTCCTATTTATTATTCACCCAACATTTCGTCTATCTTGCGGCACAACGAAGCAAACTCTTCCTCATTGTAAAGGCGGGTCAGCATCACAATCTTTCCATCGCGGTCAATGAGCACATTGCGGGTAATACCGGCCTTGCGGTCAGCATACAAGGCAAAGATATCTGCACCCGGATCCAACCCCAACGGATAAGTGATCTTGGTTTGCTTGGCAAAAGCCTTCACTTTATCCAGCGGTTCGTCGCGGTCCACTCCGTAAAGAGCAAACGAAGCATTGTCCTTGTGCTTTTGCCAAATGTCTTTTTCAATGAAAGGCATTTCCTTCCGGCATACGCCGCACCAACTGGCCGTAAACTGAAGCATCACCACTTTGCCACGCAAGTCGGACAGCTTGACTTTGCCGCCGTCTGTAAGTTCCATCTCGAAATCGGGCGCCACGTCTCCCACCTTTATTATATAGCCTGCGGCATCGGGGGTAACCTGCTGCGCCATCGACGGTGCTGCAAACAAACATGTGCAGACCAGCACCATAATTGACATAAATTTCTTCATCATAATTCTGCTTTTTTATAGGTTTGACGGGACAAAGATAGAGAAAATCCTTTTAAAATGAGGAACTTTGCAAAATGTTTCGTACTTTTGTCCCCAAATTGAGTTAATGTTTTAACAGGATGAACGTATTAGAACTAAGTGAACAGGAGATTATCAGACGGAACAGTCTGAATGAATTGCGGGCTATGGGCATCGAACCATATCCTGCCGCTGAGTATGTAACCAACGCATTTTCAACAGATATAAAAGCCGAGTTCAAAGACGATGAAGAGCCACGCAACGTATCGGTGGCCGGACGTATCATGAGCCGTCGCGTCATGGGTAAGGCTTCTTTTATCGAATTGCAGGACTCTAAAGGCCGCATTCAGGTTTACATCACTCGCGATGATATTTGCCCGGACGAAAACAAGGAACTGTATAACACGGTATTCAAACGCCTGCTGGACTTGGGCGACTTTATCGGCATAGAAGGTTTCGTATTCCGCACACAGATGGGCGAAATCAGTATTCATGCACGCAAGCTTACCGTACTGTCCAAATCACTCAGACCGCTGCCCATCGTGAAATACAAGGATGGCGTGGCCTACGACAAGTTCGAAGACCCCGAACTGCGTTATCGCCAGCGTTATGTCGATTTGATTGTAAACGAAGGCGTAAAAGAAACTTTCCTGAAACGTGCCACCATCGTAAAGACAATGCGTGCGGTACTGGACGAAGCGGGTTATACGGAAGTGGAAACTCCGATACTGCAATCCATCCCCGGCGGAGCCAGTGCACGTCCTTTCATTACCCACCACAATTCGTTAGACATCGACCTGTATCTGCGCATTGCTACCGAATTGTACTTGAAGCGTCTTATTGTAGGCGGTTTCGAAGGAGTCTATGAAATAGGAAAGAACTTCCGTAATGAAGGCATGGACAAGACTCATAATCCCGAATTTACCTGTATGGAACTTTACGTGCAGTACAAGGATTACAACTGGATGATGAGTTTCACCGAGAAATTACTCGAACGCATCTGCATCGCCGTCAATGGAAGTACAGAAACAACGATAGATGGAAAGACCATCAGCTTTAAAGCCCCCTACCGCCGTCTGCCTATCCTCGAAGCCATCAAGGAAAAAACAGGTTACGATCTGGAAGGAAAGAGCGAAGAAGAAATCCGACAGGTATGCCAGGAA
Organism: Bacteroidales bacterium; assembly: GCA_030523385.1. Taxonomy (GTDB): domain Bacteria; phylum Bacteroidota; class Bacteroidia; order Bacteroidales; family Bacteroidaceae; genus Phocaeicola. The sequence continues at coordinate 3,638 of JAUNIV010000254.1, forward strand.
TTGAAGATGGAGATTGACGACACTATGGGCAAAGGCAAGCTGATAGACGAAATATTCGGCGAATTCTGCGAAGGTACATTCATCCAGCCTACATTCATCACCGACTATCCGGTAGAGATGAGTCCGTTGACCAAGATGCATCGCAGCAAACCGGGATTGACGGAACGCTTCGAATTGATGGTGAATGGCAAGGAGCTGGCCAATGCATACAGCGAGCTGAATGACCCCATCGATCAGGAAGAACGATTCAAAGACCAGCTCCGACTGAGCGAAAAGGGAGACGATGAAGCCATGTTCATCGACCAGGACTTCCTGAAAGCACTGCAATATGGTATGCCGCCCACATCGGGTATCGGTATCGGCATAGACCGACTGACCATGCTGCTGACAGGCAATGCTTTCATCCAGGAAGTGTTGC
>JAUNIV010000255.1 GCA_030523385.1 Bacteroidales bacterium
CAGACTGACCAGGTATTTAAATCCATGAATACGCCTTATCGGTCGGTGAGCTGTTATGGCGGGCGTCCTGCCATGGAAGAACACCGCACGCTTCGCGGAGTCAAACCGGCTGTGGTTATCGCTACTCCCGGACGCATGAACGACCATTTGGGCAAGCAGAACATCGATGCTTCTACCGTCCGTACGCTCGTCATTGATGAGTTCGACAAGTGTCTGGAGTTTGGTTTCCAGGAAGAGATGGGCGAGGTTATCGGACGTCTGCCTGCCTTGCGACGCCGCTTCCTCCTTTCGGCTACCGATGCCGAAGAGATTCCCCGCTTTACAGGGTTGGGACGTACACGCAGACTCGACTTCCTGCCTTCGGGCGCAGGCGGAGAGGGCGAGACATCTTCGCGCTTATATATATATAAGGTATGTTCGCCCCAAAAAGACAAGTTGGAGACCCTGTATCGCTTGCTTTGCACGTTGGGAAGCCAATCTACGCTGGTATTCTGCAACCATCGTGAGAGTGTGGAAAGAGTAGGGAAGTACCTGCACGAACAACGCTTCGCTTGCGGCATCTTTCATGGAGGCATGGAGCAGGACGACCGCGAACGCACGCTTTATAAGTTTCGCAATGGGAGTTGCCACGTGCTCATAGCTACCGACCTGGCTGCCCGCGGACTGGACATCCCCGAAATAGAAAATGTAGTGCACTACCATCTGCCTGCCAATGCCGATGCCTATACACACCGCAACGGGCGCACCGCACGTTGGGAAGCAGAGGGTCGTTCTTTCGTGATACTGCATCCCGAAGAGACTTGTCCCGAATGGATGGATGCCGAACCGGAAACTTTCGTTTTGCCCGAAGTGACACCCCGTCCGTCGCAACCCGAATTTGTCACCCTTTATATAGGAAAAGGCAAGAAGGATAAAATCAATAAGACAGACATTGTGGGCTTCCTCTGCAAAAAAGGCAATCTTGCGAAAGACGAAATAGGACGGGTAGATGTGAAAGACCATTATGCCTACGCAGCCATATCTCGCAAAAAGTTAAAGCAAACCATTGTTTTAATAAGAAACGAAAAGATAAAAGGCGTAAAAACACTTATAGATGTGGCGAAATAGTGACACTTTGCTATTTCTCTTCGTTTAAACGATGAAGATTTATCCAAAAAGACAATCTTTTTATGCTTTAAATCATCATTTGTCAGGATAAGCATAACAAAATGAAAGCATAAAAAGACGGATTAAACTAAAAATGAAAGTAGAATACAAACATTTTTGCAAATTTATCAGCTATTTTTTTGCTTAATTGAAAATAATGTGTAATTTCGCCACGTGTAAACCAAAACCAAATTGTATAACCAAAACAAACGTAACATGAAAAAGCATAATTTCAATGCGGGACCGTCTATTCTGCCTCGCGAGGTGATAGAGAACACAGCTCAGGCCATTCTTGATTTCAATGGCTCTGGCCTTTCACTGATGGAAATCAGCCACCGTGCAAAGGATTTTCAGCCTGTTGTAGATGAAGCCGTAGCACTGTTCAAAGAACTGTTAAACATCCCCGAAGGATACTCGGTATTGTTCTTGGGTGGTGGAGCCAGCTTGGAATTCTGTATGATTCCCTATAACTTCCTCGAAAAGAAAGCTGCTTATCTGAACACCGGTGTGTGGGCAAAGAAGGCCATGAAGGAAGCCAAAGGATTTGGCGAGGTAGTGGAAGTAGCTTCTTCGGCCGAATCTACTTATACATACATCCCGAAAGGATATACGATTCCTACTGATGCCGACTATTTCCACGTGACTACCAACAATACTATTTATGGAACTGAGCTGCATGAAGATTTGGAATCTCCGGTGCCCATGATTGCCGATATGTCATCCGACATCTTCTCTCGTTGCATCGATGTTTCCAAATACATTTGCATCTATGGTGGCGCTCAGAAGAATCTGGCTCCGGCAGGTGTTACTTTCGTCATCGTGAAGAACGATGCGGTGGGTAAGGTGTCACGCTACATTCCTACCATGCTGAACTATCAGACACACATCGACGGTGGTTCTATGTTCAACACTCCTCCCGTTGTGCCCATCTATGCAGCTTTGCAGACATTGCGCTGGATCAAGGCCCAAGGCGGAGTGGCCGAAATGGAACGCCGTGCTAAGGAACGTGCCGACATGCTCTATGCCGAAATAGACCGCAACAAGCTGTTCCGTGGAACCGTAACCGATAAGGGCGACCGTTCATACATGAACATCTGCTTCGTAATGGCCGATGAATACAAGGATCTGGAAGCAGACTTCCTGAAATTTGCTACCGAAAGAGGTATGGTAGGAATCAAGGGACACCGTTCTGTAGGCGGCTTCCGCGCTTCTTGCTACAACGCTATGCCGAAGGAAAGCGTACAGGCCCTGATAGACTGCATGCAGGAATTTGAGAAACTTCATTAATCAGTAATTTATTAATCGCCACAGTGATGCACGAAAGCACGGAGAACAGGAAAGCTCGGTGAGAGGGAGTGTGACGCTGTGGCGGTTTCATTATAAAACAGAAACAAATCATGAAAGTATTAGTAGCAACCGATAAACCGTTTGCCAAAGTGGCCGTGGACGGTATTCGCAAAGAAATAGAATCAGCCGGTTATGAACTCGTTTTGTTGGAAAAGTATGGCGAAAAAGCCAAATTGCTGGAAGCCGTAAAGGATGCCGGTGCCATCATTATCCGCAGCGATGTGATTGACGCAGAAGTGCTGGATGCAGCCAAAGAACTGAAAATCGTGGTTCGCGCCGGTGCAGGTTATGACAATGTAGATCTGGAAGCCGCTACGGCACACGGAGTTTGCGTGATGAATACACCGGGACAGAACTCTAACGCTGTGGCCGAACTGGCATTCGGAATGATGATTATGGCTGTGCGCAACATGTACAACGGAACTTCGGGCACCGAACTGATGGGCAAGAAGTTGGGTATCCATGCTTATGGCAATGTGGGACGCAACGTGGCACGCATCGCCAAAGGTGTAGGCATGGAAATCTATGCTTTCGATGCTTTCTGCCCGAAAGAAGTGATTGAGAAAGACGGAGTGAAAGCTGTAGATTCTGCCGAAGAACTGTATGCCACCTGCAACGTGGTTTCACTGCACATCCCCGCTACGGCAGAAACAAAGAACTCCATCAACTATGAACTGGTGAACCGCATGCCGAAGGGTGCGCTGCTGGTGAACACCGCACGCAAGGAAGTAATCAACGAAGCCGAACTCATCAAGCTGATGGAAGACCGTGCCGACTTGAAATACGTGACCGACGTGATGCCTGCCGCCAATGCCGAATTTGCTGAAAAGTTTGCCGGACGCTATTTCTCTACTCCGAAGAAGATGGGAGCACAGACTGCCGAAGCAAACATCAATGCCGGTATCGCTGCCGCCAAACAAATCGTTGGCTTCTTGAAAGATGGCTGCGAAAAGTTCCGTGTCAATAAGAAATAAGATTTTCCTAAACTGAATAGATCTAATATTATGGCTGTAATCAAACCATTTAAAGGAATCCGCCCACCGAAGAAACTGGTGGAACAGGTAGCTTCACGCCCCTACGACGTGCTTAACTCAGAAGAAGCACGCACGGAAGCCGAAGGCAATGAAATGTCGCTTTACCACATCATCAAGCCCGAAATAGATTTTCCGGTCGGGACAGATGAACACGATCCGCGCGTGTATGACAAAGCCGCTGCCAACTTCCAGAAGTTCCAGGACAAGGGCTGGTTGGTGCAGGACGAGAAAGAGAACTACTACGTGTATGCTCAGACCATGAACGGAAAGACTCAGTACGGACTGGTGGTAGGTGCTTACGTGCCCGACTACATGAACGGCACAATCAAGAAGCATGAGCTGACCCGCCGCGACAAGGAGGAAGACCGCATGAAGCATGTGCGTGTGAACAACGCCAATGTGGAACCGGTATTCTTTGCCTATCCGGACAATGCCGAACTGGATGCCATCGTCAAGAAATATATTTCCGGAGAACCCGAATATGACTTTGTGGCACCGGGAGATGGATTCGGACATACATTTTGGGTA